>CAZKHY010000066.1:14813-18474 GCA_964552455.1 uncultured Nitrospira sp. | reverse complement strand
CTTGACTCTTTTCCCCCTTCGCTATACGCTGTTTTCTTGATGGGAACCGCCGGCGGCAAAAAAATACTGATCGTCGAGGACGAGAAGGACATCCTCGAACTGGTCAAGCTGTACCTGGAAAGGGACGGCTACCGCACCAGCACCGCCGTCACCGGCGTGGAAGCCCTCAAGCAAGTCAAATCCGAACATCCGGACCTGGTCATTCTGGACCTCATGCTGGCCGAGTTGGACGGGCTGGAAGTCTGCAAGAGAATCCGGGCGGATCCCCAGACCGCCATGACCCCCATCATCATGCTGACCGCCAAGACGGAAGAATCGGACCAGATCGTCGGCCTGGAGCTGGGCGCGGACGACTACATCACCAAGCCCTTCAGCCCCAAAGCCCTGGTGGCCCGCGTGAAGGCCCTGTTCCGCCGGCTGGAGCGAACCGGAGAAGGGCCCTCGCGCCACGCTTACGGCGCCGTCGTGATGGACCTCGACCGCCACGAAGTCACGGTCTCCGGACGCGTCGTCCCGCTCACCGCGAAAGAGTTCGGGCTTCTGGAGCACCTCCTGCGGAATCCCGGCCGGGTCATGACCCGCGAGGTGCTGCTGAACTCGGTCTGGGGCTACGACTATTTCGGTACGACCCGCACGGTGGACGTGCACGTCCGCCGCCTGAAGCAGAAGATCCCCCTGCTCAACGACGCCATCGTGTCGGTCAAGTCGCTCGGCTACAAGCTCAGGGAACGGGACTCGTGAAGCGTGAAGCGTTTCTCGCAAGCCGACAGACACAGGCGTCCCGCGCTTCACGAACGACGCTTCGCGAGCGACGTCGCGTATGAACCTCTCGATCCGGTGGAAAGTCACCCTCGGTGCCCTCCTGGCGGTCGCTCTGGGGCTGACCGTGGCCGGGTGGCTGGCCCTGCAGTCGATCGAACGGCTTGAACTCGCCCGCCTGACCGAAGCGCTGGAAGCCAGGACCGGCCTGGCCGCCTATTCGCTGCGAACGCTCCTGGGCCAATCCCCCCAGGACTTCCTGACCCGCTCCCAAGACAGACTCCAGGCCGCGGCCCGCGACCTGAGCGGCCAGGCCTTCGCGAGGGTCACGGTGATCGCCCCGGACGGAAGGGTCCTGGCCGACAGTGCGACGCCGGACCCTGAGGTGGCCCGTCTGGAGAATCACGGCACGCGCCCCGAAGTCATCCAGGCCCTGGCCACGGGACGCGGCACCGACGTCAGGCTCAGCGACACCACCAAACAGCGGATGTGCTACCTGGCCCTGCCGCTGGTCGCACCGGACGGGCAGCTCGCCGGCGTCGTGCGGCTGGCCCTGCCCCTGACCGAGCTGGAGGCCAGGGTCCGCGACCTGCACTACACGCTGGGCATCGCCTTCGGGGCCGCCTTCATCGTGGCGGTGGCCCTGAGCGTCCTGCTGGCCAGAGGGCTCACCCGCCCCTTGTCCGACATGGCCGCCGTCGCCCGCCAACTGGCCGGCGGCTCCCTCGGACAGCGGATCCGGACCACCTCGCGCGACGAGGTGGGGGTGCTGGCCACCACCCTCAATCAAATGGCCGACCAGCTTGAAGCCAAAATTCACGAGGTCTCCGAGGACCGCGCGCAGTTGCTCGCCATGCTCGCCTCCATGGTGGAGGGCGTCATGGTCCTGGACTGCCGCGGGACGGTGCTGCAGGTCAACCCCGCCCTCGAACGGATGTTTCTGATCAGGGGATCGGAGGCGCGGGGCAAGGCCCATTGGGAAGCGATCCGGCATCAGGAACTCAACCAGTTCATCCGGCAGGTCCTGGAGACCAGACAGAACCACAGCGGGGAGATCACGATCGTTCCCAGCGGACGCACCCTGCAGATCGAAGCCTCCGCCGCCGGCGGCCAGCGCGAGAACGAAGCTTGCGTCGTGCTGGTGCTGCACGACATCACCGCGCTCCGGCGGCTTGAAAAAGTCCGGAAGGACTTCGTCGCCAACGTGTCTCACGAGCTCCGCACCCCGTTGACCTCGATCAAGGGCTACGTCGAAGCCCTGCAGGACGGAGCGAAGGACGACCCGGAGATGGCGACGCGCTTCCTGAACATCATCCTCGAGCAGAGCGAGCGGCTCAACCTGATCCTGGAGGACCTGCTCCAGCTTTCCCAGATCGAGTCCGGGCAAGTGTCCTTCAAACGAGCCCCGGTTCAGTTGAGCGCGGTGGTGGACCGGACGCTGGCCCTGATCAAACCGCTGGCGGATAAAAAAGGGCATCAGTTGACGGTGGCCCTGCCCGCCGACCTGCCATCGGTGCTCGGCGATGAAGAGCGGCTGGTGCAGGTGCTGACGAACCTGCTGGACAACGCGGTGAAGTATACCCCGGCCAACGGGACCATCCAGGTGGCGGCCTGCCGGGTCGCGGCGCCCTCCCTCGCGGCCGGCCGGCCCGAGCACCCGATGGTGGAACTCACGGTGACCGACACGGGACTGGGCATTCCCGAAGCGGACCGCCCCCGCGTGTTCGAGCGGTTCTACCGGGTGGACAAGGCCAGGTCGCGGGAACTGGGCGGGACCGGCCTGGGCCTGGCGATCGTCAAACACATCGTGGAAGGGCACGGAGGGACCGTGTGGGTGGAAGGCAACGAGCCGATCGGCAGCCGGTTCATCGTCAGGCTGCCGGTGGCGCGCGAGTCGATTCCGGGTCTTCAGCTCAGTTTGGAAATCCCCGCATAGATCAACGCCGCCACGAGGGCCGCGCCGGGCAGCGTGAAGATCCAGGCATAGAGGATGCGGGCCGTCACCCCCCACCGGACCGCCGAGAACCGCTTCACGACGCCCACTCCCATCACCGACGAGGTGATGGTATGGGTGGTGCTGACCGGCAGCCCGATGTGGGCCGTGGCGAGCAGCACCGTGGCCGCCCCCGTCTCGGCCGCGAACCCGTGGACCGGCTCGAGCGTCAGGATGCGCATCCCGAGCGTCCGGACGATCTTCCACCCTCCCACGGCGGTCCCCAGCCCCATCGCCAGCGCGCAGGCCACGATCACCCACCTGGGCACCTCGGCGCTCGCGATCTGTCCGGCCGACAGGAGCGCCAGCGTGATGATGCCCATCGCCTTCTGGGCGTCGTTCGCCCCGTGGCTGAAGGCCATGAACCCCGCCGACACGAGCTGCAGGCGGCTGAAGAGCCTGGTGGCCACGTGCCGCGTCGTCCGGAAAAACAGGCGGGTGATCAGGACCATGACCACCAAGCCGATCGCGAAGCCGAACAGGGGCGACAGGACCATCGCCTCCAGGACGGACCGCAGGCCCGTCAGCTTGACGACGGCCCAGCCGCCGTGCGTCACGGCGGCCCCCACCAATCCGCCGATCAACGCGTGGGACGAGCTGGTCGGGAGCCCCAGCATGAGCGTGAAGAAGTTCCAGGCGATCGCCCCGCCCAACGCGGCGGCCACCATGCCCTGCGTCACGGCGGTCGGGTCCACGATCCCGCCCCCGACCATCTTGGCCACCGCCGTGGACATGAAGGCCCCGGCCACGTTCAGCACGCCGGCCAGCAGCACCGCCGCCAGCGGGCTCAGGACCCGCGTCGAGACCACGGTCGCGATGGCGTTGGCGCTGTCGTGCCAGCCGTTCGAGAAATCGAACAGCAGGGCCAGCACCACGACCAGCAGCAGCATGCCGCTGAGGTCAGGCATG
>CAZKHY010000066.1:12940-14713 GCA_964552455.1 uncultured Nitrospira sp. | reverse complement strand
TTAGATGTGCTTCAGGGCGATCCGTTCGAGGATGTTGGCCACGTCCTCGCAGCGATCGGTCCCCTCTTCGAAGTTCTCGTAGATCTCTTTCCACTTGATCACGGTGATGGGATCCTTTTCCTCTTCGAAGAGGTTGGAAATGGCGTCCCGCATGATCCGGTCCGCTTCGTTTTCGAGGCTGTTGATCCTCACGCAGCATTCGTTCAGGTCCGCGTGGGGCTGCCCCAGGCGGTCGATCCCCGCCCCGACCGCCACCGCCGACTGGTAGAGGATGTTGGCCAGCTTGATCGCCGGCTCCGTGGGCCGGACCACCTTGAAGACCACGAACCGGTCCGCCACCGCCTCGACCAGATCCAGGATGTCGTCCATCGCGCTGGCCAGCCCGTGGATGTCTTCGCGGTCGATCGGAGTGATGAAGGTCTGGTTGAGCTTCCGTACGATGTCATGGGTGATTCCGTCCCCGACGTGCTCGATGTCCTTGATGCGGCGGGCCTGGGCCACCGGGTCCTGGAAATGCTCCATCATGTCCTTGAGCAGACGGCTCCCCTCGATCATGTTGTGGGCGGCCTTCTTGAACAGGTCGAAGAACGCGACTTCCCGCGGGATCAAGCCGAACATGTGTGTGGACTCCTCCGTAAGACTCAGCCGGCCCCGGTCAAACCGTCAGTTGCGCCGTCAGTTGCGATAGAGGGCGGTCGCCCAGGTGAGCCCCCCGCCGAACGCGCCGAGCAACACCAGATCCCCGGCCTTGATGCGGCCTTCTCCATAGGCCCGGTCCAGCGCGATCGGCAGCGAGGCCGAGGACGTGTTGCCGGCCTGCTCGATGACCGCGTAGGTCTTCTCGGGCGGAATGCCCAGCTTCTTGCCGAGGGCGTTCAGGAGCCGGCCGTTGGCCTGGTGGAAGATCACCCGGGCCAGATCGTCGATGCCCACGCCGAACTCCTTGAGAAGGTCCGTCACGGCCCCGGCCAGCCGCTTCACCGCCACGCGGAAGAGCGGCTTCCCCTGCATCCGGATCGCGTGCAGCCGGCCCTGAACCGTCTGGGCGCTGGCGGGCTGTCGGGAGCCACCGGCCGGGATCGTGATGAGCCCATGACCGGCGCCGTCCGCATAGAGACGCACACCCATGATCCCCCGCGACTGCCCGCCGCCCGCGTCCTCCCCGATCAACAGCGCCGCACCGGCCCCGTCCCCGAAGAGGATCGCGGTCGTCTCGTCCTGGAGGTCCAGAAACCGGGATTTGATCTCCGCCGCCACCACCAGGCAACGGCGGGACTGTCCGCTCCGGATGAAACGGTCCGCCATCGACAGGCCGTAGAGAAACCCCGAACAGGACGCCGCGACATCGAACGCGGCCGCCCCCCTGGCTCCCAGACCGCGCTGAAGATGGCAGGCGGTCGAGGGGAACGCCGCATCCGGAGAGGTCGTGGACAACACGATCGTATCGACCGACGAAGGGCTCAGGCCCGCCGCCTGACAGGCGCGACGGGCGGCTTCTTCCGCCAGGTGGGACACGGCCTGATCGTCACCAGCCCAATAGCGGGTCCGAATCCCGGTGCGCCGATACACCGCCTCCGGATCCAGGCCGAGCCCGGGACTCACCTCGCTGTTGCTCACCGCCCGAGGCGGGAGGTACGAACCGGTCCCTACAATCCTGCTTCGCAGCACGGGACTCCTTGGCTTTGGACCGGACCCAGGCGACGCACACAGTGTCCGCCGTCGCGCAAACGCCGGGGCGATTATAGGTCGGCCTTCGCCGAGCGTCAATCATCC
>CAZKHY010000066.1:0-12840 GCA_964552455.1 uncultured Nitrospira sp. | reverse complement strand
GTCGCGCAAACGCCGGGGCGATTATAGGTCGGCCTTCGCCGAGCGTCAATCATCCCCGCCTTGCATCCTTGCCTTGCATCCTTGCCTTGCATCCTTGCCTTGCATCCTTGCCTTGCATCCCTGCTCGCATCCTTAGCTCGCATCCTCCACGGCCGGAACGCGCTTTCGGATTGCATTCGGCCATCGGATTTGTTACCTTGTTGCCCGCATGTTCACAGGCACCCAACCCCGCTCCATTGCTATGAAATTGCTTCCGCTCATCGCCGTAGCTGCGGTGAGCCTGGTCTTCGGCTGTTCCAGCACGAAGAAACACGCCGCCGATCAGGCCAAGTCCGTCAGCGGCACGGACGAGCAGATCTTCATCGGCGACACGGTCGAGAAGAACTACGACCCCAACGTCATCATCAAACGGGCGGAAGCCTTCTTCGACAAGGAGAATTACCCGGAAGCCATCATCGAATATCAGCACTTTCTGGATCTGCACCGCGTCCATACGCTGGCTTCCTACGCCCAGTTCAAACTCGGCGAGAGCCACTACAAGATGGCCACAACCGTGGACCGAGACCTGGAGCCGGTCCGCAAGGCCATCGAGGCGTTCGAGAAGCTGCGCAAGGAATTCCCCGGCAGCCGCTATGAACAGGAGGCTGTGGAGCGGACCCGCGCGTGCCACGACCTCCTCGCCCAGCATGCCTTCTTCGTGGGAGAGTTCTACTATCGGAGGGAATCCTACCTGGCGGCCGCCTATCGCTTCGAGGGCATCCTTAAAAATTATCCCGACATGGCCGTCGTTCCGGACGCCATGTACTACCTGGCGCTCTCCTACAACGAACTGGGCGCGGACGAATGGGCGCGGGAAAAGCTGATCGTGCTGGCGGAAAAGTATCCCAACAACAAGTACGCCAAGGACGGCCAGAAGCTGTTCGCCAAGCTGACCGGCAAGAGGCCCGCCGAGACGGCCTTTGCCAAGGTGGCACCGGCGGCCCAAGACCAGGGCAACCAGGTGGTCGTCTCCTTGCCGCAGGTCCCCGCCATCGATCTTCTCCCGTCGGGCCAGCCGTCCGTCACCCCGGCCGCCGTCGTCCCGGCCACAGCCGTGGTCCCCGTTTCCACGTTCGCCGGCCAAGCCTCCAACGGGACCGGTACGGCTGTCAATGGCTTCGCTCCCCATTCCACCGGCCTCGCCCCCCAGATGACGCTCTGCCGCCTCGGCTCCTGGTGCTGATCCCGGCTCGTTCCAGGGCAATTCCGATCTGACCACCGACGCTCGCCGTACAAACCACAGGTCTTGGTAATCTCGTATGGAAATGGTTGTTGCCCATTAATAATTTAACGGGCTTCAACCTTTTCCGGCTCGGAGTCAAAAAGACCTGAGGTAAGGGTTAGCGAGCGTCTGTCGAGGGTATGAATATGCAGGTCAACGAACTAAGAAAGTTTCGCGGAGCAGTTCGCGGAAGGACGCCTTGACGACCCCCTTCGCCTTGCGGAAAAACGTCTGGTAGGTTTCCCTTCCCTGCAGCACTTCGTAATAGAGATTGATCACTTCCTGATAGCGGTGCATCAGCCGGTGGCAGAGGCGGGGGAACGTGTAGACGATCCTCGCGACCCGGGACGCCACCCGGAACTCCGCGTAGATTTCGCGCGCCACGGCCAGCTCATAGTCCAACAGGCTGCGCCGCTGGTCGTGGAACGTCCCCAGCACGCTGGCCGCCGCGATCTGGCCGGACCGCACCGCATAGTAAATGCCCTCTCCGAACAGCGGGTCCACGAGGTGGCCCGCATCCCCGACCAGCAGGGCGCGATGGCGGACCAGCCCTTCCGAGGCAAACCCGACGTTGCTGTACAGAGGGAGCGGGTGCCCGGCTGGTTTCGGCACCGACATGGCGGCCAGGCCCTTCTCATCCCGCACGAACCGGTCGAAGACGCCCCTGGGGCTCGCGGGACGCCCGCGGAACTCGGCCACGCCGATGGAGAGCCGCTCCTTTTTGGGAAAGATCCAGGCATAGCCGCTCTCCGTCGCCCCCAGGTCGATGAGCACCTTGCCTTCGCCGGGGTAGAGGGGCGCCTGCCCGATCCCCAGCTCGCTCTCCAGCGTGGGCATCCGGTGCAGCTTTCGGTTGGGAAAGAGCCGTTGGGCTACGATGCTGTTGGCTCCGTCCGCGCCGATCAGCACTTTCGTCCGGTACCGCCCCCGGTCGGTGATCACTTCCACCCCGTCCGGCAACTGGAGGAATCCCACCGCCTGCTCGCCTTCATGGACCTCGGTGCCGGCCAGGCGGGCCTTCTCCACCAGCAGATGGTCGAACCGGTCCCGCATCACCATATAGGCGATCGGCGACGACGACTGGATCAGAAACGGCTCTTCCCCCCCGTAGGTGAACTGCACGCCGTAGACCGTATGCTCGACCACCCGCTTGAAATCCTCGTCCAGGATCTTGTCGATCCGGACGGAGAGGCCGCCGCCGCAGACCTTGTAACGCGGGTGCGATTGCTTCTCGAGGCCCAGGACCGCCATACCGGCGCGGCTGAGCTCATAGGCCGCGGTCGCGCCGGCCGGTCCCATCCCCACGATGAGCACGTCATAGGATTTGATGTCAGGCAAAGTCTGCATACATAAATGTTGAATGGTGAATGCTGAATGATGAATTACTGAGAAGGCCTATCTGTTACAAGCTCTGAGGCTTTCATTCAACATTCATCATTCAGAATTACTGACCCAGGTACCAGCCGATCCCATACCGTTCCAAGAAACTCGTGATCATCGTCAGCGAGTTCGCATAGATCATCACGCCGACCACCACCAGGAAGGCCCCGCTGACAGCCGTCACCCCCCAGAGATAGGCCCGGACCCGCTTGAAGTAGCCGAGAAAGCGGTCCACGCCGAGCGCGGTGACAAAGAGAGGGAGCCCCAGGCCCAGTGAATAGGACGTGAGGAGCGTGACGCCGTCCGTCAAGGCGTCGGTCGTGCTCGCATAGAGCAGGATGGTCCCCAGCACGGGGCCGACGCAGGGGGTCCAGCCGGCCGCAAAGGCCACGCCGATGAGGAACGAGCCCAGGTATCCGGCCGGCCGGCTCTTGAAGTGCAGGCGCTTCTCGGTCTGCAGAAAATTGAGCTTCAGGACGCCGAGCAGGTACAGGCCGAAGACGATGATCAGGAGCCCGCCGATCTTGCGGATGTGGTCCTGGTAGATGATCAGGACTTGTCCGATCAGGCTGGCCGAGGCCCCGAACGCGATGAACACGGAGGAAAAGCCGGCGATGAAGAGCAGGGAGTTGACGATGATCGTGGTTCGGAACCGCTCCCGCTCCGTCGCGTCGGCCAGTTGATCGAGGGACAGGCCGGTGATGTAGGAAATATAGGAGGGGACCAGCGGCAGCACGCAGGGGGACACGAACGACAGCAAGCCGGCCGTGAAGGCGGCGACCAGGGAAATCTGCTGGATGGACTCGGTCATGAGTGCCCTACTGCGCCTTCACCAAGGTCTTGATGAGCTGCCGCCCTTCGGGGCTCTGCCAGTCCCTGGCTCCGAAGATCCGGTGCGTGATGACCCCGCGCCGATCCACCAGGAACGTCATCGGCAGGGTTCTGGCTCCGTACGCCACCCCCACGCGGAAATCGGAATCGTGCAGGATCGGAAAGGTCAGCCCCAGCTCATCCCGGAAGGGCCTGGTCACCGCCGGCCCCTGCTGGTCGGTGGAGACCGCCAGAATCTCAAAATCCTTCCGGCCGAACTCCCGGTAGAGCGCCTCCATGGCCGGCATCTCGACCCGGCAGGGCCCGCACCAGGTGGCCCAGAAGTTGATGAACACGACCGTCCCCCGGTAGCTCGACAAGGTCACGGGATTGCCGCTCAGGTCCCAGAGCTGAAAGTCCGGAGCCACGGCCCCGACCTTGACGCCGGAACGGCCCTGGACCGGCGAGGGCTCCGCCGCCGGCTCGGACGAAGACTCGCTGGGCCCCAGGTCGCAGCCGGCCCCGGCCAGAAGAACAAGGCCCAGCAGACTCGTCCGGACCAACCTGGAACCGCGGCGGACAGCCAACCTGCCCCGCATGGTCACGACGTCACCACGCGTCCATCACGTGGCCGGGACAATCCCTTGCCTTTGCCCCTGCGCGGACTTGGCCCCGGCTTTCAGCAGCCCGGTGATGGTTTTGAGATTGTCGAGCACGGTCCAGTCCCTGGGACCGATCACCTTCTCCCGCAACACGCCCTGCTGGTCGATGATGTAGGTCTCGGGAACCCCCATGAGCTTGTAGCGCTTGTCCGTTTGCCCCCAGGAGTCCACCAGAACGGGGAAGGTCAGGTTCATGCTGTTGACGAACGGCGGGATGTCTTTCTTGGTCGTGACCCGGTCGATGCTGACCGCCAGGATGACCAGCCCCTCCCGCTCGAAGTTCTTGTAGAGCACTTCCATGGAGGGCATCTCTTCGCGGCAAGGCTTGCACCAGGTGGCCCAGAAGTTGAGGAACACGACCTTGCCGCGGAAGTCCGACAGACGGACGGGTTTTTCGTCCAGTCCGGGCAGCTCGAAGTCCGGTGCGACCTTGCCCACCGTGAGCGGCTCGTACTTGGCGCTCTGCATCCAGACCACGCCGAAGGCGATGGCCAGGATGGCGACCGCCGCCAGGCCGATGACCAGCCGGGAAGCCGTTCTGGGCGGCGTCTGCGACGTAGAACTCGTGATGGATTCCTCAGCCATATCCTACTAAGAACGTATCTCGTATCTCGTCGCTCGCATCTCGTAACTGAAACCTCTACGACTATCCCACGAACGACGCACGACGAGATACGAACGACGTTTTCATGCGTACGCGTGTAACCCGGACAAGAGGAAGTTCACGCCCCAGAAGCAGAAGATCACCATCAGGAACCCGAACACGGCGTAGATCGCCGCCCGACGCCCTTCCCAGCCCCTGGTCATGCGCGCATGGATGTAGGCGCCGTAGATCAGCCAGACGATCAGGGACCAGGTCTCCTTGGGGTCCCAGCTCCAGTAGCCGCCCCAGGCGTAATTGGCCCACATGGCCCCCAGGATGATGCCGAAGGCCAGGAGCGGAAAGCCCACCATGATGGCCTTGTACCCGAGTTCGTCGATCGTCTCCAGATCGGGGAACGCGGCCAGGACCGCCGACTTGCTCCCGCGCCGCTCGGCCCGCTCCTTGAGCAGGTACATGAGGCCCAGCCCGCCGGCCATGGCAAAGGCCGCGTAGCTGGTGAGCGTGACGGACACGTGGATGTAGATCCAGTAGCTGTTCAGCGCCGGCACGAGCGGCTCGGCCGTCTGGTACCGGTACGGCAGCAGCGAGGCGGCCCCCATCGCGATGAAGCCGATCCCCACCACGAAGGCGCCGATGGCCTTGATCCGGTAGCGGAACTCGAGCAGCACGTAGCCGAGGATGATGGCCCAGGAGACGTAGGCCATGGCCTCGAACTGGTTGGACCAGGGGGCGAAGGTGCCGGAGATCTGCATCCGCTCGTAGGCGCGGGTCAGCAGGGCCATCGTATTGACCACCCAGCCGAAGATGGTCACGATCGTGGCCACCTGCCCGATCTGGGCCGCCCACCCGCTCTCGTCCCCCACCGGGCCGGAGGGATGGCCGGCCGCGGCGAATTGCATGCCGGGCCGTTTCGCCAGCACGTAGCCCACGTAGAGCCCCAGGGCCGCCAGGTAGAGCCAGAAGGTCATGTCGAACAGAAACAAAGACCGCAACATATATCCTCCGTAGCTATCAGCCATCAGCTTCCTGCTTGGAGCTGACTGCTGAAAGCTGAGAGCTGACAGCTCATGTTTTTATCGTCTGGATGCGCTCCGTGAGCTTGCGGAACTCCTTCTGAAAATCGATCTGGCTCTTGTGGGTGTTGCCGCCGATGTGCACCGTCACGCCCGCGTCGGTCGGAATCACCTTGGCCCAGAGCCGCCGGTGGTAGATGAAGGACGAGAGCGTGATGCCGACCACGATCATCGTGGAGCCCAGCCAGACGATGTTCACGCCCGGGTCCTTGGTGATCTGCAGGCCGGTGAACTTCTTCGGCTGATAGCCGACCAGCTCGAACCGGTAGCGGGACCCCTGGATCTCGAAGAGATCCGGGTAATGGTAGAAGATCCAGGGCGTGGCCTGCACCGGCGTTGCCTTGACCGCCGGCTGCTCGGTGATCGCCAGACGGACGGCGGGATTCGCATGTTCCACCGTTTTTGAATAGACTTTCTTGTCGGTGGAATTAAACCCGAAGTCCGCCACGAAGTCGGTCATGGCCAGCTTGAGGCCCAGCTTGTCCAGACTGACCTCTTTCTGCCATTCCAGATCCACGGTCCCCAGCAGCTTGTCCGTGTCCTTGTCCTTGATGTTCAGGCGGGCCACCTCCACGCGGTCCCAGGCGTCGCCGTAGCTGGACTGGTAGAACCAGATGCCTTTGTAGACGAGGGGATCGTTCACCGTGATCGTCTTGGTCGTGACCGGCGCCCCCTGATCGATCACGGTCAGGGTGCTGTTGTAGGACTTCACGGAACCGTTCTCGTGGTAGTCGATCCAGAACTTGTCGATCCGCAGGTCGAATTTGCCCTTCGGGATGTGGTAGGTCTGGCCCTCCAGGCAGACGCCGAATTCCTGGAACCCGTAGTAGCTGCCGATGAGCCCCCCCAGCACGATCACGGTGGCGCTCAGATGCGCCATGTGCGCGCCCACGCGGCCCATGATCCCCTTCGTCGCGTAGAGCGTCGCTTCGCCTGGCTCGTTCTTGGCCAGCACGCGGTACCCCTTCTCGGCCAGCAGTTGCACGATCCCTTGCGCCACCTGCTCCTTGGAGCCGGCCACCGGGATCTCCGCCCGCTGCTTCATCCCCTTGATGAAGGGCAGGGCCACGTTCACCTTGTCCTGCTTCATGGACCGCCAGATGGCGGGGAACCGTTTGTAGAAGCAGGTCAGCGAGTTGATGCAAAGCAGCGCCAGGAGGCTCGTGAACCACCAGGTGTGATAGACGTCGGTGACGCCCAGGCGGAGAAACCAGCGGTAGGCCTCTTCCCCGTACTCCTTGATGTAGACCTCGGGCCGCTCCCCCTGCTGGATCACGGTCCCGATCGTGGCCGTCATCGCGAGCACGATGAACAGGAACATGGCCAGCTTGATCGAGGCGAACAGCTCGACCAGCTCGGCCTGGAGTTCCTGCCAGCCGAGGCCCGGCGCAGACTTGGGCGGCGCCCCTTCCTCAACGACGACCGGGCGTTCCCCGTTCATAGAAGTCCCTGGTTCCGCAATGGATCGGGAGTGGCTTCGAGTAAAGACAATTGTACCTTACTTCGGCGGCGCCTGCAGGCAAATCCGCCGCAATGACGCGAGATTCGGAATCGTCCGGCTTGCCGACGCGGGGGGAGATTCGCCTCCCGAAGACTCGGGAAACAGGACCGACCAAGCCCGCGAAAGGCACGCTATCTTACAAGTCGCTTTCGAGCACTGTCAAGGCAAGGGGAGGGTGGTTGGAGAAAGCTGTGCTCGCTCGATGCGCACAGTTGAAGGCAGACCGAACCGCCGCTCGAAGGAGAGCGGGGTGGAGCGGGCGGGTGAAAAAGACGCGCGCAGTTAACGGCGGTCTGGGCCGCCTCTTACCCCCCTGCCTCGCACCTCTCGACCCGCCTGTTTATCGTTGACAAATCAGTGCTTCTGGGTTACAAGAAGGGGCCTCAGAGTGCGGCTTGCGCGGTGTCGCGCCGTCTAGTTTGAGGGCAGGCGCGGCGGCACCACCCGCCACCGACGTTGGGCTCCAAACCAATTCGTCAGCCTATTTCGAGAGGGAGCAATGAGCCGAAACAATTATCTGTTCACGTCCGAATCGGTCACCGAAGGCCACCCGGATAAGATCGCCGATCAGATCTCCGACGGCATCCTGGACGCCATCATCGCCAAGGACAAGCACTGCCGGGTCGCCTGCGAAACGATCCTGACCACCGGCATCGCCTTCGTGGCGGGGGAAATCTCCACCAAGGCCTACGTGGAGATCCCCGACATCATCCGCGACACGATCAAGGAGGTCGGCTACACAGACGCGACCTGGGGCTTCGATTACCATACCTGCTCGGTGCTCACCTCCATCCACCAGCAGTCCTGCGACATCGCCATGGGGGTGGATACGGGCGGCGCGGGAGACCAGGGCCTGATGTTCGGCTACGCCTCGAACGAGACGGCCGAGCTCATGCCCATGCCCATCGTCCTGGCCCACCGCCTCACCAGGCGGCTGGCGGAGGTGCGGAAGAAGGGCATCCTCCCCTGGGTCCGCCCGGACGGCAAGTCGCAGGTCACCATCGAGTACCGGCAGGGCAAGCCGGTCCGGATCGACACCATCGTGGTCTCCTCCCAGCACAGCCCCGACGTCACCAGCAAACAGATCGAGCGGGACATCATCGAAAAAGTCATCAAGCCGGTCATGCCGGCCCGGATCTTCGACCCGGTCAGCGTGAAGTACTACATCAACCCGACCGGCCGGTTCGTGACCGGCGGCCCCATGGGCGACACGGGGTTGACCGGGCGCAAGATCATCGTGGACACCTACGGCGGCGTGGGGAGCCACGGGGGCGGCGCGTTTTCAGGGAAGGACCCCAGCAAGGTGGACCGGTCGGCCTCCTACATGGCCCGCTACATCGCCAAGAACCTGGTGGCCGCCGGGCTGGCGGACAAGTGCGAAGTGCAGTTGGCCTACGCCATCGGCGTGGCCGACCCGGTCTCGATCCTGGTTGACACCAAGAACACGGAGCGGGTGGACCCGGAGATCCTCGACAAGCTGGTGCGCAGGCACTTCCCGATGACCCCGCGCGGGATCATCGAACACCTCAAGCTGCGGCGCCCCATCTACAAGAAGACGGCCGCCTACGGCCACTTCGGACGCAGCGAGCCGACCTTCACCTGGGAAAAGACCGACAAGGCCAAGATCCTGAGAAAGGAAGCGGGGCTGTAACCAGCGCGCAAGGCAAGGCTGAGGTTCAGGCTAAGGTTCAGTAGCGGCTCAGGGCGAGGAAAAAGGTTGGGGGGGATCACTCAACCTTACCCTCAACCTGAGCCTTCTTTTGAGGAGGACCCGTGGATTACGACGTGAAGGACATCAAGCTGGCGGAGCAGGGCAAGTTGAAGATCGAGTGGGCCGAGGCCACCATGCCGGTGCTGCGGCTGATCAAGAAACGGTTCAAGCGGGAGCAGCCCTTCAAGGGCATGAGGGTGACGGCCTGCCTGCACGTGACCACCGAGACCGCCAACCTGGCCAAGACCCTGCAGGCCGGCGGGGCGGAAGTCCGGCTCTGCGCTTCCAACCCCTTATCCACCCAGGACGACGTGGCGGCCTCGCTGGTGGCCCACGACGGGATCGCGGTCTTCGCAATCAAGGGCGAGGACAACAAGACCTACTACCGCCACATCCAGTCGGCCATCGAGCACAAGCCGCAGATCACGATGGACGACGGGGCGGACGTGGTCTCCATCCTGCACAGCAAGCGGAAGGACCTCCTGAAGCACGTGATCGGCGGGACGGAAGAGACCACCACCGGCGTCATCCGGCTGCGCAGCATGGCGGACCGGAAGGTCCTCAAGTTCCCGGTCATCTCGGTCAACGACGCGGACACCAAGCACCTCTTCGACAACCGCTACGGGACCGGCCAGTCCACGATGGACGGGATCATCCGCGGGACGAACCGCCTGGTCTGCGGCTCCACGGTCGTCGTGGCCGGCTACGGCTGGTGCGGGCGCGGGGTGGCCATGCGCGCGAAGGGATTGGGCGCCGACGTGGTCGTGACGGAGATCGATCCGGTCAAGGGCTTGGAAGCGGTGATGGACGGGTTCCGGGTCATGCCGATGGAGCAGGCCGCCACGATCGGCGACTTCTTCGTGACCGTGACCGGCAACCTGAAAGTGATCCGCGGGGAGCACTTCGCCTCCATGAAAGACGGGGCCATTGTCTGCAACTCGGGCCACTTCAACGTGGAGCTGGACATCCCGGCGCTGGAGAAGCTCTCCCGGAAGCGGCGGACGGTGCGGCCTGGGGTGGAGGAGTTCACGCTGAAAAATAACCGGCGGGTGTCGCTGCTGGGCGAAGGAAGATTGGTGAATCTGGCGCTGGCGGAAGGGCATCCGTCCTCCGTGATGGACATGAGCTTTGCGAATCAGGCGCTGGGAGCTGAGTACATCGTGAAAAATCATAAGAAGCTGGAGAAGAAGGTGTACCCGGTGCCGGCGGTGATCGATAAAGAAATTGCGAGGCTGAAGCTGATCGGGATGGGGATGACGATCGATAAGCTGACGAAGGAACAAGAGAAGTATTTGGCGTCGTGGGAAATGGGGACGTAGGAGCCTGGGGTTGCAGGGGGTGATTCCCCTGCTCCCGGAGGCCGCACTTCAGAAAGTGCTCCCTCGACGGCCGCAATAGGAATCACCCCCAGCATCCCAGCTAGGGGAAGAGCATAGAAAAGGCCGCCCAAGTTGGGCGGCCTTTTTATTTGTGCTCACGAGACTCATCCATTCCATCCGCTCCAGGAATTAAAGAGGGAAGGGCGTTCCATCCTGAGCGTGGCTTGAATGAAACGCTCTGGTTTGACAGAGCCAGGAGAGCGGCCTATCATGCCTTTATGGACAGTCTGGCGTTTACTTTTCTACTGATTGGGATCGCGCTGGTTATTGGTTGGGGCTTGCTCTATTGGCAGGAGCAGAAGAAGCACTAATGAGCCAGATGCGCTTGCGGATCGAGCTGGAACAGGAAGAAGACTGGCGCTGGATCGCTGAAGTTCCCGACCTACACGGAGTCCTTGCTTACGGGAAGAATCGGGCAGAAGCCTTGGCGGCGGTTCAGGCTCTGGCCTTACGCGTTTTGGCCGATCGTCTGGAACATGGCGAAGCCGTCCCCGACAAGCTGCTGAATGTGTCCTTCATCGCTACGTGAGCAAGCCAAAGAGCGGGTGACGAAGGGCGAGCCCTTCGGACATCCCGATGATGCGTTGAGGTTTTGCTGCTTCTGAAGCCTTACTGTTGGCCGGTCGCCTCATCGGATTAGTAGAGTCCGGCGACCGGCACCCTCTCGACTCTCCACTATCCCGTTCCCGCATCGGGCCAACCCTCACGGCTCATCCCTTCCACCCGCTTCAGATAAGGAGAGAAGGGTGGGCGTTCCCTCCGGTGCCCTGCACGAACGGAACGCCCCTAGCCGCTTCACTCCACGAGTGATGCCACTCACCTCCACTTGCATGCAACTTTGCGCTTCTCATGCTCACGTTGACACAATGCCCCATAAAAAGTAGCCTGTTCACATAATCCAACTCAGGGTATCCTAGCCCGTTCGTCAAAGGAGAGTTGACCTCGGTGTTCCTTGCTTATTTTGATGCTGCGGGCGACCCTAACGATCAAAACCGACATTGCGTTAGCCTTGCCGGTCTGGTTGCCCCTGAAAAGAACTGGAGGCAACTAGAAAAGTCTTGGAACAAAATTCTAAGGCGCTACGGCTTGGACAAAATGCACATGACAGACTTTGCCGCACGGCGGAAACCATACGACAAACTGGATGAGCGTGAGCGCAACGAATGTCTGGCCACATTGGCCGGTATTGTCAAGCGGGCCGTCGTCTTTGGATGTGCACACTGCTTCACGGTTAAAGACTGGAACGAAATGATGCGGCCGCATTTCAAGACGCAGTGGCAGGGCACGCGCGGATGGTACTGTTTTCTCCTGCATTCTGTCCTGAAGGACATTCGACAATCAGTGAAAATGCCCAAGGGGGAGAAGATGGCATGTATTTTTGATCGTGACAAGATGAATGCCTATGCCGCGACCTGTTATTACGACACCTTGATAGATGGGCAAAAATGGGCGGATTTTTACGGCGCAATCAAATTCGTCAGAGATCAGGACAACAAACTAGAGGATCGCTTTGTTCCGATTCAAGCTGCAGACATGGTAGCCTATGAGGCTACACGTCACTATGAAGACGTGATGGTGTGCAAGAAAAGAGCGGAGCCGCGAAAACTGTTTGCGAATCTGACAGCGAACAGTCTGATACGCGGCGTGGCCCATCCCAGGGCTAGGCTGGAAAGAATCCGCGGGGAATGGCTCGCCATACAGCAAGAACTCGACAGGCGAGGCATAGACTATGACCCTGACCCCAATACCTAGCAGCGAAAGTATGGGGGGCAGGTCTTGAATTTGGCAATTGATTCGTCCTGGTAGCAAGAAGAAGGGGGCTGGAGTCTTTTCTTGACGCGCGGGGCGGGATTGCGGACTCGGTCGCCACGCGGATGCCATACCTTTGCGCGCCCTAAGCTCGACGACAGAGCTTATTCCTGTCCGTTCTGAAACCATACGCTATACGCCACCAGCCATACGCTCTTCCGCGCCAGAGCTGGCCGCCGTTCGTCAGCTATGCCTTGGGCTGTTCGCCGACCTGCCGTGTATGAACAACGCCCCAAGGCCCTCCCCTCACTCTCGCGCGGCTGCAGATTTAGTTGCTCTCCCGCCTCTGCTATAATCCCGCTCCATTAGAACCCGTGCAGGGCGGTCATGACCGGAGGAGCACACCATGGCCACACATAAAGTCGTGTCGCGAGAACAGTGGTTTGTCGCGCGCAAAGCGTTGCTAGCGAAAGAGAAGAAATTCACCCGGCTGCGCGATCGCTTGAGCCGGGAGCGGCGACAGTTGCCTTGGGTGAAGGTGGAGAAGGACTACGTCTTCGACGGGCCCAACGGCAAAGAGACCCTCTCGGACCTGTTCGACGGCAGAAGCCAGTTGATCGTCTACCACTTCATGTTCGCCCCCGATTGGGACGCGGGGTGCAAGCACTGTTCGTTCTGGGCGGACAATTTCGACAAGATCATCGTGCACC
>CAZKHY010000065.1:0-18553 GCA_964552455.1 uncultured Nitrospira sp. | reverse complement strand
TTGGAACGGGTCGGACTGCGGGAATCGCGGGAGGCCTATTTCGAATATGTGGGATAGAAAGAGATAGAAAGAAAGGGCCGGCTCAGCTCTTGAGCAGGTAGTCGTTGATCAACGCCGCCAGTTCGTCCGCTTCCACCTTCCCTTCCCGGGTCAGCAGCAGCGTCCCTTTTGAAAACAGGTGCGTGGTCGGGTAGGTTTCGAAGTTGTTCTGCCTCTTGATCTCACGGCAGCGTCCCGGGACATGCATCTTGGCTTTGCCGATCCGCACGGAGGCAAAGCGGGCCGCGGTTTCCTCCAGGATGGGGTCGTAGGCGTTACAAGGCTCGCAGGAGGCGATCCCGTAGGCCACCACGGAAGCCGGAGCCTGCCTGAACTCCTCGTAGTTGGCGTCGCTGACTTCCTCCAATGTTCCGCTCACAAGCCCCTCGCCTGAAATAGTGGCAGCCATCGGGCGGGAACTCCCCGAAGGGAGCCCCCGCCCGATCGATCCGAACTAGCTCAGTTTCTTAAGGACGTCCAGGATTTCTTTGTCGTCCCTGGCCGTTTTAATCTCCTGCACCTTCACATAGGCCACCTTGCCGTTCTTGTCGACGATCACGGTCGCGCGTTTCGAACAGTTCAGCGGCTCGAAATACAGGCCGTAGGCCTTGGAGACGATGCGGTGCATGTCGGCCAGCAAACGGTGCTTCAGCCCGAGGGAGTCGGCCCAAGCTTTATGGGAGAAAAAGCTGTCGGTGCTGATGCCGAAGATTTCCGCGTTCGAGGAATTAAAGCTCGGCAAATCGTCGGTCAGGCACTTGTTCTCTCCGGTGCAAACGGGGCTCCAGTCCAGGGGGTAGAAGGCCAGGACGACGTTCTTCTTGCCCTTGAAATCGCTCAGTTTGACGTCCTTCTGGTCCTGATCCTTCAGGGCGAAATCAGGAGCTGCGTCTCCGACTTTTATCTCTTGGGCGACATCTGTAGCCATTTAGGAACCTCCTTGGGCTTGGTTTATGGTTAGGGTTCGCGGCTGCTCGATTGGCTTGAGCCTTTCTTGGTAGCACGGCCCCGGAAAGTTTGTCAATTGGCCAAAAGGCCTAGGAGCGGGCTAATCCTTCCCGGCCATGTGATGCCAGGCGATCTCCCGGACCGGTACGGACCCCTCCGTGGGAACGGTCGTCCTGTGCCGTATGACCTGCACGGAGAGCCCCAGCCTGGATAGCTCGATCGTCGATCCGACTTTGGGGGGATGGCCGATGTGAAGGATTTCCTCGGCGATGTCGGCCAGACCGTCCAGGACCGTCCGGCTGGGCAGGCCTACCGGTCGAAAGGTCTCGAGTTCATCCAGGCCGAATTTTGTCAGTCCCCTGGTGTAAAACCGTTCCAGGCCCGAGTCGCCGCTGTCGACATGGTCGACGGCAATGTGGTCGGAAGCTTTGAAGTGCTCCAGCGGTCGGTCTTTCCAGTCAGACGGGTTCAGATATGTGTGGGAGACGAGGTCGTAGGCGGT
This sequence comes from uncultured Nitrospira sp., assembly GCA_964552455.1. GTDB lineage: Bacteria > Nitrospirota > Nitrospiria > Nitrospirales > Nitrospiraceae > VGXG01. Next base: position 17,064 of record CAZKHY010000065.1, on the reverse strand, counting down.
CCCGTCGGTCAAGAGGGTGAGCCCTCTGGCCAGGCGCGCCGCGTGCAGGATCAAATCCAGTGCCTTGCTGGCGGTTCCCACGGTTGGGAGCACCAGCCCGGCCTGGAGATGCCCCCAGCCGAGCAGTCCTTTCCATGAGGCGGCTTCTTCAGCGGCAAGCCCGATCTGGATGGCGGCGGTCCATGGCCCGTGAATGGCCAGCACCAGGGAAGGGGGGGCGGTTGGGTCTTCCTTGAGCGTGAGCGGGCCTCCATATTCCAGATCGAACCAAGCCTGTACCTCGGTCGGCAGAGGTGCGGGGGATGAATAGCCGATGACGTAGAGCGGGCGAGCGTGACGAGCGAGCCGAGTGGACTTGGCGGGCTTGCGGCGGATTTTCATGTTCGTAGGCCCGCCGGGTCGGGCCGTCGGTCAGGGGCGGCGGTCTTTGCGCGCCTTGCGGCGGTCTTCCGGATTCAGCAGGCGCTTGCGAATCCGCAGGCTGGTCGGGGTCACCTCCACCAGCTCGTCGGAACCCAGGTACTCCAGGGCGAACTCCAAGGTCATTTGCCTGGGCGGGGTGAGGGTGAGGGCTTCATCCGAGCCGGAGGCCCGCATGTTGCTCAGGTGCTTGGCCTTGCAGATGTTCACGTCCAAATCCTCATCCCGGCTGTTCTCTCCGACCACCATGCCCTGATAGACTTCCACACCCGGCCCGATGAAGAGGCTGCCGCGCTCCTGGATCATGAACAGGCCGTAGGCGTTGCTGGTCCCGTCCTCGTAGGCGACCAGCGAGCCGTGCGGCGCCGTGACCAAGGCGCGCTTGTCGGCCGGCTCGTAGCGCTGGAAGACATGGTGCATGATGACGGTGCCGCGAGTCTTGGCCAGGAGGAAGTTCTTGAGGCCGATCACGCCGCGGGTGGGAATGTGGTATTCGAGATGCATCTCGCTGGCGTTGCCTTCCGAATGGATCAGCTTCATGTGCCGCAGCTCGCCGCGGCGCTGTCCGACCTCCTCGATGACCGCCCCCTGATATTCGGCGGGGACATCGATGGTCAGTTCCTCGTAAGGCTCCGTGAGGACGCCGTTCTCGCTGTGGAGGATGACCTCCGGCTGCGAGACTTGCAGTTCGTACCCTTCCCGCCGCATCTGCTCGATCAACACCGCCAGGTGCAGCTCGCCCCGCCCGGCGACCAGGAACCGGTCGGGGCTGTCGGTTTCCTGCACCCGCAGGGATACGTTGGTTTCCAGCTCCTTGAACAGACGTTCCCGCAGGTGCCGGGAGGTCAGGTACTTGCCTTCCCGTCCGGCAAAGGGGCTGTTGTTGACGGCGAAGGTCATCTGGACGGTCGGCTCGTCGATCGCCACCGGGGGGAGCGCGATGGGCTGCTCGGGATCGGCAATGGTCTCGCCGATCCCGATTTCAGAAAGGCCGGCCACGGCCACGATCTCGCCTGCCTCGGCCCGCTCGACTTCCGCCCGTTCCAGGCCGGCAAAGACCGCCAGATCGGTCACCTTCCCGCTCACCTGCGTGCCGTCTCGCTTGATCTGCACGACGTTCTGGCGCCTGGCAATCGAGCCGGATTGGATCTTGCCGATGCCCATCTTGCCCTTGTAAGGGTCATTGACCAAGGCCAGGACCAGAATCTGGAGCGGGGCGTCGGCGCTGATGGCCGGGGCCGGGACCTGGTCGAGGATCTGGTCCAGCAGGGGGGTGATGTCCGTGCCGGGCTTGTTCACATCCAGCGTGGCCGTGCCGTTGATCGCGGAGGTGTAGACGATCGGGAAATCGAGCTGTTCGTTGGTGGCGCCCAGGTGTACGAAGAGATCGAAGGTCCGGTTCAACACGTCGTCCACGACCGCATCCGGCCGATCGATCTTGTTGATGACCACGATCGCCCGATGGCCGAGCGCCAGCGCCTTGCGCAGCACGAAGGTAGTCTGGGGCATGGGGCCTTCTTTGGCGTCAATGAGCAGGAGGACACCGTCCACCATGCGGAGGGTCCGCTCCACTTCGCCGCCGAAATCGGCGTGCCCCGGGGTGTCGACCAGATTGATCTTCACGCCCTTGTACGTAACGCTGGCGTTCTTGGCCCGGATCGTGATGCCCCGTTCCCGTTCCTGGTCCATGGAGTCCATGATGCGTTCGCCCATCTCGTTGATCTTGCGGTGGACGTGCGTCTGGCGGAGCACGGCGTCCACCAGCGTGGTCTTGCCGTGGTCCACGTGGGCGATGATGGCGATGTTCCGGATGTCTTGCCGGCGGCCTGAGGGGGGACGCCGGAGAGTCTGGGGCGAGTCTGTCGATGCCTGCTGGTTTGCCACAAACGAGCCTTTCAGCCAAAAAAAAGACGCCGCGATGCGGCGCCGGAACAAATTATACCCGAACCGGGCGTCGAAATACAAGCGCGGCCTGCAAGGAGGAGACGGGCTGGCCTTGCCGTCGGGATTGAGTTTTGAGGGACGGCATTGTATGGTAACTTATCGCCCGACGCGCCTGCGCCGGGTGTCGAGGCGATCGCCTCGACGCCGCTGCCATCCTCCATTGGAGCCCGCTCGAGGCCATCTGACCGGCCGTTGTTTGACCGACGCCAGCCGGCGCGGCGCTCGCGCTGGCGCCTCGCGCTGCTGGTGCTGCTGGTCCTGGGAGGCCTGGCGGCCGGCGTCACAGCCGGGGTCTTCTGGTACGTGTCAAGAGACCTGCCTCCGCTGGACTCCCTCCAGGAGTATCAGCCCAGCCTGGTCAGCCGAGTCTATTCGGACGACCGCCAGGTCATCGGCCAGTATTACGTGGAACGGCGGATCCTGACGCCCCTCGCGGACATCCCTCAGAATCTGATCAACGCGGTCATCGCCGTCGAGGATGCGCGGTTCTTCGAGCATCCGGGCCTGGACGTCATCGGGATCGTGCGGGCGGTCTGGACCAACTTGCGTCGCGGCGGCAAGGTCGAAGGGGCGAGCACCATTACCCAGCAGTTGGTCCGCTCGTTATTTCTCTCGCCGGAGCGGACCTACGGAAGGAAGTTCAAGGAGTTGATCCTGGCCTACAAAATGGAACTGATCCTGAGCAAGGAGCAGATCCTGGAGCTGTACCTGAACCAGATTTATTTCGGGCAGGGGGCCTACGGGGTCGGGTCCGCGGCGCAGACCTATTTCGGAAAACCCCTGGCCGATCTGAGTCTGGCGGAATCAGCCCTGCTGGCCGGGCTGCCCAAGTCTCCCAACAATTACTCGCCCGTCAAAAACCCGGAGCGGGCCAAGCGCCGGCAGGAGCACGTGCTGGCCCGGATGGAGGAAGCCGGGTTCATCACGGCGGAGGAGCGGCAGGCGGCGGTCGACCAGGCGCTGTCCTTCCGCCATCCGACCTCCGAGCAGCTGGCCCCGCATTTCATCGAGTATGTCCGCCAGCACCTCATGGCGGCCTATGGGGAGACGATGGTGTACAAGGGCGGGCTCGAGGTCTTCACCACCCTGAACGTGGAGATGCAAAAGGCCGCCGAACAGGCCGTCCGCAACGGACTCCGGCAGCTCGATAAACGGCAGGGCTGGCGCGGCCCGATCGGAAAGCAAGAGGTGACGGCGCTGATCGACAAGCCCACGGGGCCGCCGGCGGACTCGATCCGCGAAGGGGATCTGCTGCAAGGCGTGGTCACCAAGGTGGCCAAGGACCACGTGCTGGTGCAAGCCGGCGCCGCCGCGGGCAAGCTGGCGTTCGACGACATGGCCTGGGCGAGGCGGCGCCTGCGGGGCAAGGATCCCACCAAGGACGTGACGGTGCTGCCAAGCGTCAAGCAGTTGCTGAAGCCCGGGGATGTGATCGAGGTGGCGGTCAAGAAGCTGGACCGCAACGGCATCCAGTTCCAGCTGGAACAGACGCCGGTCGTGGAAGGCGGCCTCGTTGCGATTGACCCGCGGACCGGCGCGATCCGGGCCATGGTCGGCGGCTATGATTTCACCCGCAGCGAGTACAACCGGGCGGTGCTCGCACATCGACAGCCGGGATCCGCCTTCAAGCCCATCATCTACGCGACCGCCTTGAGCGAAGGCTTGACCCCGGCGACGCTCGTGGTGGATGCGCCGGTCGTGTACGAGAACGAGGACCCTGAAAAAACCTGGAAGCCCGAGAACTACGAGAAGAAGTTTTTCGGCGTCATCAGCCTGCGCGAGGCCCTGATGCATTCCCGCAACGTAGCCACGGTCCGGTTGCTTGAAAGGATCGGCGTCCGCAAGGTGGGCGATTTTTCCAGAGCGCTGGGAATTGCCAGCCCCCTCAACCTTGACCTCTCCCTGGCGCTGGGGTCCTCCAGCGTCACCTTGTTGGAATTGACGACGGCTTACGGGATCTTTGCCAACCAGGGCCTTCAACTCGACCCCTACTCCGTGGCGATGGTGCAGGACAACAGCGGGCAGATGCTGGAGCAGAAATTGTTTGAGCCGCGGCAGGCCGTGTCGAGGGAAACGTCCTACTTGATCACCAACATGATGGAAGACGTCATCCAAAAAGGAACGGGCCAGTTGGCACGGTCTATCGAGCGGCCGGTGGCCGGCAAGACCGGTACGACCAACGATTACACGGACGCCTGGTTCATCGGCTATACGCCGAATCTGGTGGTGGGCGTCTGGGTGGGGTTTGACGACATCCGGACCCTCGGCGAGACGGAGTCGGGGGCCCACGCGGCCCTGCCCATCTGGGTCGAGTTCATGCAGGCCGTCCTGCCCTCCCTGCCGGTGATGCCCTTCGAGATCCCGGATGACATCCAGTTCGTGAAGGTGGATCCGAGTACCGGCCTCCTGGCGGACGAGGGCCAGGCGGGCACGGTGGAGATCTTCGCCAAAGGAACCGAGCCGACCGACTCCGCCCCCCAGCGGGTCGATCCGACTGACTTTTACCGGTTCGATCAGGTGCAGGACCAGGTTTCCGGCACGCCCAATCCGGCGCGGTAGGGCGAGGCAAAGGGGGGGATGGTCCGGGGATCAGGACTTGGCGTCCTGGTATTCTTCGTGCCAGGCCATCTGAATGGCTTCCAGGAGCTTCTCGTTGGACTTCTTGGGGTCGTCCTTGAACTCCGGCAAGGCCGTGATCCAGGCATGCATGTCGGTGAACCGGACTGTCAGCGGATCGGTCTCCGGGTGCGCCTCCAACAGCCGGATGGCGATCTCTTCAGTATCCTGCCATTTCAAGTCCATCATTGGCTCCTAAGCTGGTAGCGAATAGCAAATAGCTCGAAGCTGTTCGCTACTCGCTATCCGTTGTTCGCTGTTATGGCAGCTCCGAGAGTTTCTTGTTCTGCAGGGCCTCTTTCAGGGAGGTATCCATCAACACTTCGGCCAGGTGATGCGTGGTCTGCTCCACGTCGGCGATGCGGCTCCGGATCACCCGATGGTCCTCGCCGCGCTTGGCCGTCTCCAGGGCTGACAGCGAGGCCCTGATCGCGGCGGTCTCCTCGACGTTGATCAGGTGGCCGCCGTGCCCCAGGGCCTTCTCGGTGGCCTTGATGATGGCCTCCGCCTCGGTGCGTGCCTCGATGACCTGCCGCGCCCTGAGGTCCTCGGCGGCGAACTTGAAGGACTCGCTGATCATCCGCTCCACTTCCTCGTCCGACAGTCCGTAGGAGGGCTTGACCTCGATGGACTGGGTCTGGCCGGTCCGCACGTCCTTGGCGGTCACGTTCAGGATGCCGTTCGCGTCGATGAGGAACTGGACTTCCACGCGCGGGACTCCGGCCGGCAGCGGCGGCACCTTGAGCTGGAACCGGGCCAGGCTGCGGTTGTCCCTGGCCAGCTCGCGCTCCCCCTGGAGGATGTGGATGTCCACCGAGGTCTGGCCGTCCACGTAGGTCGTGAACATCTCCTTGGCGCTGGCGGGGATCGTGGTGTTCCGGCGAATGAGCGGGCTCATCACCCCTCCCATCGTCTCGATGCCCAGGGAGAGCGGCGTGACATCCAGCAGGAGCATGTCCTGGGTGCCTCCGCTCAGGATATCCGCCTGCACGGCGGCCCCCAGGGCTACGACCTCGTCCGGATTCAACTCGCTGTGCGGGACTTTGCCGAACAATTCCTGGACGCGGCGCCGCACGAGCGGCATCCTGGTCGAGCCCCCGACCAGAACCACTTCGTCGACCTGGGCCGGCTGCAAGCCCGCATCCTTGAGGGCCAGGCGGCAGGGAGCGAGCGTCTGCTCGACCAGGTCCATCGTCAGGGCCTCGAGTTGTTCCCTCGTGACCTCGCGCCGGAACACCCCCTTGCCGGCCGGCAGCTCGATGGTCGCCGTGGTCTTGAGCTCGTCCGAGAGCCGGATCTTGGTCCGTTCCGCCTCCAGCCTGAGGGCTTGCATCTGGTCCGGGTACGACCCCAGGTCGAGCCCGGACTGGTCGCGGATCTCGTTCAGCAGGAGGGTGGCCACCTTCCGGTCGAAGTCGTCCCCGCCCAGGTGGGTGTTGCCGTTGGTGGACAGGACTTCAAAGATGCCGTTCTTGAGCTTCAGGATCGAAATGTCGAAGGTGCCGCCGCCCAGATCGTAGACGGCGATGGTGCCCTGGGTTTTCTTCTGGAGGCCGTAGGCCAGCGAGGCCGCCGTGGGTTCGTTGATGATGCGGAGCACTTCCAGGCCGGCGATCATCCCCGCGTCTTTGGTGGCCTGCCGCTGGCTGTCGTTGAAATAGGCGGGGACCGTGATCACCGCCTTCCTGATCTCTTCGCCCAGGTGTTCCTCGGCCCGACGTTTGAGCTCTCTCAGGATCATGGCCGAGATTTGCGGGGGCGAATAGGTCTTCTCGCCGATCTGGATGCGGATGACGCCTCCCTGCTCCTGGAGCTTGTATGGGAAATACGTGAGCTCGTCCGCCACATCGGAGAGGCCCTTGCCCATGAACCGCTTGACGGAGTAGATCGTGCGATCCGGGCTGCGGACCAGGTGTTCCTTGGCTGAATCGCCCACGATCAGCCCGTTGTCGGTCAGCGCGACGACGGAAGGCACCATGCCGCGGCCGGTGCGTCCGGCGATGACACGGGGGGTGGGGCCGTCCATGTAGGCGATCAGAGAGTTCGTGGTCCCGAGGTCGATGCCGACGATGCGTGCCATGGGCGTGGAGCGTCCTGCTCAGGCGGTGGTGGCGACCAGGTCGTTGACGATGTTGCGCAGGTACGTCCGGTTCGAAAGGATCTCCCGCATCTCCTTGAGGACGGCCTCTTTCTCTTCACGGAGCGGCTGGTCGGCCTGGTCCGTCCGGCCCCGGCGACCTTGCAGGCTGTCCCATTGGGTGAACAGCTCGAACAGCCGCGACTCCATCTCCCGTTGGCGCCGTTCGAGCATGTCGCGATCCGCCGCGAGCTTGGCCCGCAGTTGCTCCAGGCCGGCTTGATCCTGGTCCGGGGGAGCAGAGCGGTAGGCCTCCAGATCCTCCTGCAGGGTCAGGATCTCTTCGAACAGGTCCGCGGGAGGAGAAGTCCGGATGTCCTTCGCCGAGCCGGCCTCCAGCCGGAGGAGGTACTCGGCCCGCTGGATCGGGTCCTTGAGCGTACGGTAGGCCGTGTTCAGCAGGGCCGAATTACCCAGGCTGATGGCCTGTTCGGAATCGGTCTTGTTCTGGTAGAAGTCCGGGTGGAAGGCCCGGCTGAGTTCATAGAACTTCGCCTCCAGCGCTCCGACATCGATGGTCAGCAAGCGGGGCAGCCCCAGGCAGGTGAAGTAGTCGAGCTCTTTCGAAAGGGGCTGGACCTTGACGCACTGCTCACAGAAATACTCCCCGGTGACCTCGGACTGGCAGTGCCAGCACATGCTCCGGGCCATCTGGAGTTCGGTGCGTTTGCCCGACGGTTTCTGGATCTGGTCCATGATCGAGTTTTCTCAGACGACGGGCATGGCGCCTGTGTGCTCCCTGGGCCGCCATGCCCGTGCCGGTCTTCGAGGTTGTCGAACGTCGCTGCCGCGGAAATCAGGCCGAAAACGATTCGCCGCACCCACAAGTCTTGTTCGCGTTCGGGTTGACGAACTTGAAGGCCCCGCCCATCAAATCCTTGTGGAAGTCGAGCTGCGTGCCCTGCAGGTAAATGGCGCTCTTGGCGTCCACGATGACCTTGACGCCGTCGAATTCATACACCGAGTCGTACGGGCCGATCTTTTCGTCAAAGTTAATGGTGTAGCTCAGGCCCGAGCAGCCGCCGCCCTTGACCCCCACCCGGAGCCCGCCCTCCGTGATGCCTTGCACGTTGATCAGGCGCTTGACTTCTTTGAGGGCCGCCTCGCTGAGCGTGATGACGGGGGCGCTCGTGGTGTTCGTCGGTTCCATAGCTGATGCCTCGCTGTCCGTCGGTGGCTGGTTACTTTTTCTCTTCCGCTTTCTTCTTGTAGTCGTTCAGGGCGGCCTTGATGGCGTCCTCGGCCAGCACCGAACAATGGATCTTGACCGGCGGCAGGTTCAATTCCTGCACAATGTCGGTATTCTTGATCTTTTGCGCCTCTTCGAGCGTCTTGCCCTTGAGCCATTCGGTGGCCAGGCTGGAGCTGGCGATGGCCGACCCGCAGCCGAAGGTCTTGAACTTGGCGTCCACGATCTTCTCGTCTTCCACCTTGATCTGCAACTTCATGACGTCGCCGCACTCCGGCGCACCGACGATGCCGGTGCCCACGCCGTCTTCGTCCTTCTTGAAGCTACCCATGTTGCGCGGATTGTTGAAGTGATCCACAACCTTGTCACTGTATGCCATGAGACCCTCCTCCGTCTTTCGTCGTTCGTGAAGCGTCTCTCGTCTTGTTCGCTTCACGCCGGGACCCGTTGCCCTCGTGGAACAACGGGAAGCCCTTCACGCTTCACGAGGTCAGTGAGCCGACCACTGGACCGTCTTCAGATCGATGCCTTCTTTCGCCATCTCGTACAAGGGGGACATTTCGCGCAGCTTCGTCACGATTTCAATAATGCGCTTGATCGTATAGTCGATCTCTTCGTCGGTGTTGAACCGCCCCAGACCGAACCGGATCGAAGAGTGGGCCAGGTCCGACCCCACGCCCAGAGCCCGGAGCACGTAGGAGGGCTCCAGCGTCGCAGAGGTGCAGGCCGAGCCGGAGGAGAGGGCGATCTCCTTGACGCCCATCAGGAGTGATTCGCCTTCGACGTAGGCGAAGGAAATGTTCAGGTTGTGCGGCAGCCGCTGGGTGGGATGGCCGTTGAGGTAGGCTTCATCCAGCCCCTTCATGATGCCTTCCTGGAGGCGGTCCCGCATCGCGGCGAGCTTGACCGATTCAGTGGGCATCTCCTGCTCGCACAGCTCGCAGGCCTTCCCGAAGCCCACGATCAGGGGCACGGGCAACGTGCCGGAGCGCATGCCCCGCTCATGGCCGCCCCCGTCGATGATCGGGGCGATCCGGACGCGCGGGGCCTTCTTGCGGACGTACAGCGCCCCGACGCCCTTGGGCCCGTAGATCTTGTGGGCGCTGAAGGACATCAGGTCGATCCCCATCTCCTGCACGTCCACGGGGATCTTGCCGACGCCCTGGGTGGCGTCGCAGTGGAACAGGACGCCCTTCTCCTTGGCGATCTTGCCAATCTCCTTGATTGGGTTGATCGTTCCGATTTCGTTATTGGCCATCATGATCGAAATCAGGATGGTCTTGTCGGTGATCGCGTTCCGCACGTCGTCGGGACTCACCATCCCGTACTTGTCCACCGGCAGATAGGTCACCTTGAGACCTTTTTTCGATTCAAGCGCCTTGGCCGTGTCCAGGACGGCGCGATGCTCGGTCAGGGAGGTGATGATGTGGTCGCCTTTTTCGTGGTACATCTCCATCACGCCTTTGAGGGCCAGATTGTCGGACTCGGTGGCGCCGCTGGTGAAGACCAGTTCTTTGGCGTCGGCGTGGATGAGCCGGGCAATCTGCTTGCGTGCGTTCTCGACCGCCTCCTCGGCCTCCCACCCGAAGGGATGGTTCCGGCTGGCCGCGTTGCCGAACTTTTCGACGAAGTAGGGCAACATGACCTCCAGGACCCGCGGGTCCATAGGGGTCGTGGAGTGATTGTCCAGGAAAATCGGAAACTTCATCGCTCGACTCCTTCTGCGGTAGTGGCCGGCTGGATCGTAATCAGGGGCGTCCCGCCCATCATGTCTTCGACGGTCATGTTGTTCAGAAGCTGGTAAATGCTGTCCTGGATCTTGAGCAAGGGGGTTCTGATGTTGCAGTGCTCGCGCTGCAAGCATGACGAGGCGTCTTTGTCATGGTAGCAGTCTGCGATGCCGAGCGGGCCTTCAATGGCTTCCAGAACCTGGGCGATCGTGATCGCCCGTGCCGGTCTGGCGAGCAGATACCCGCCCTTGGGGCCGTTCTGGCTTTCGACGACGCCGTGTTTTGCCAGCGTCTGGAGCACTTTGGCCAGGAGCTCCACAGGAATGTGATATTCCTCGGCGATCTCCTTGGTGTTGATGATGCGAGCCTGGGTGACATCGCCGAACTGTATGGACGCGATATATTGGAGCGCCATCAATCCGTAGTCAGCCTTCTTGGAAAGTTTCAGCACGTGCACCCTCCGACTAAAGAGGTCGGGGACCCGTCAAGTCTCCGATCAAACTGGTCGGATAAAATGTACCATTGGAATCTTAGGCCTGTCAATAAATAATAACTTAATTAAAAACAATGCTTTATAATATAAAATATGTCGTGCATAAGAAAATTTGACTGTGGTACAGTAGCCTTGTTGAAAGTGATTTGATCTGAACGGGAAGAATAAGGACCAGACAATGGGCGGAACCAATCCTTACATCGAAAAAACCGAAGTTGAACTGCCGGTCAAACCCTATACGGTGACATTCGTTTCGACCGATAAGACGGTCAAGGTTCTCGTAGAGCCGGCCAAGATTCCTTACGGCCAGACCGGCTTGCCCGGGAGTCTCTTGGACATTGCGCTGGGGGCTGGAGTTGACCTGGAACATGCCTGTGGCGGGGTCTGCGCATGCTCCACTTGCCACGTTGTTGTGAAAGAAGGGCTCAACTCCTGCAACGAGGGAACAGACGACGAATTTGATCAGCTGGAAGAGGCCCCTGGAATAACCCTGCAGTCCCGCTTGGCCTGTCAGTGCGTGCCGAACGGGACCGTGGACCTGGTGGTGGAGATTCCCGCCGTGAACAAGAATCTCGTCAAGGAAGGCCACTGACCCGCCTCCATCGACCCGCCTTGCCTATCAGCCTCGTCGGGCGTTCATAAATCGTTTTTCCTTCGATGAAGGCTCCCGGATGGCTGCCTTTACATCATCGGAGTGGCATGTTAAATGATACGCCTTACGCGGTTCTTTCAGGGTATCACTTCTGGACGAGTTGAAGCCTATGCACGAGGTCCGAGTCCGGTTTGCTCCCAGTCCGACCGGCTATCTCCATATCGGCGGCGTCCGCACAGCCCTCTTTAATTGGCTGTTCGCCCGTCGCGAACAGGGGAAGTTCATCCTCCGCATCGAGGATACTGATCAAAGCCGGTCCACCGAGGAGGCCATCCACGCCATCGTCGCGGGCATGAAGTGGGTGGGGTTGGACTGGGACGAGGGGCCCTTTCGCCAGACCGAGCGGATGGAGCTGTATCGTCAGCACGCGCTCACGTTGTTCGAGCGAGGACAGGCCTACTGGTGCGTGTGCAGCGCCGAGGAGTTGGAGGCGCGCCGGAAGGAGGCTCAGGCCAAAGGATTGCAGCCGGGGTACGACGGGCGGTGCCGCGAACGCGGGATCGCCAAGCCGAGTGGCGAAGCGGCGCTGCGATTCAAAGCCCCCAGGGAGGGCCAGACCGTCATCGAAGACCTGATCAAGGGCCGGGTGATCTTCGAGAACAGCGTGTTGGACGACCTGATTATCCTGCGCTCCAACGGCTATCCCACGTACAATTTCTCGGTCGTGGTGGACGACGCGCTCATGGGCATCACCCACGTGGTGCGCGGCGACGACCATCTGACCAACACGCCGCGGCAGATCCCGCTGTTCCAGGCGCTGGGCTTCGCCATTCCCCGGTTCGGGCATCTGCCGATGATCATGGGGGCGGACAAAACCAGACTCTCCAAGCGGCACGGGGCCACGTCGGTCCTGGCCTATAAAGAGATGGGCTATCTGCCGGAAGCCCTCGTCAACTATCTGGTCCGGCTCGGCTGGTCGTACGGAGACCAGGAAATCTTTTCGCTGGCGGAACTGATCGAGAAGTTCTCCTTCGACCATGTGCAGAAGTCCGCCGCGGTGTTCAACCCGGAAAAGCTGCTTTGGATGAACGCCCACTACATCAAGAACGGAGAGCCCAAGCGGCTGGCCGAGTTGTTGAGGCCCTTTGTGGAACAGGAGGGGCTGGGCGCGGCGGCAACGAACGCTCCGGAAGGCTGGATGGAAAAACTGGTTGCGGCGTTGCAAGAACGGTCCAAGACGCTCGTGGAGATGGCCCAGGCCGCTGCGCCGTATCTTCAGACGGACATTCCTATCGAGGAGACGGCAGCCGAGAAGTTTCTGACCCTAGCCATCGCTCCGTCGCTGGCCAAATTGAGGGACCGTTTCGAGCAAGCGGCCGACTTTTCCAAACCGGCGTTGGAAGAGATCTTCAAGAAGCTCCTGGAAGAAGACGGTCTCAAGATGGGCCAGTTGGCTCAGCCGGTTCGGGTGGCGCTGACGGGGCGCACCGCAAGCCCGGGCCTCTTCGAGGTCATCGAACTGCTGGGACGGGACCGGACCTTGGCCCGCTTGCGCAAAGGAGTCGAGCGAGCCCTGGCGGCACGCCCTTGACTCCATGGAGCCAGTATATTAGGCTGAGCCTGCGCTTGGGGGATCGTCTAGTGGTAGGACGTCAGACTCTGGATCTGACTACCTAGGTTCGAATCCTAGTCCCCCAGCCACCTGCTTCATTCAATCCATCAAGCACTTGCGAGCCCATCCCATCCGGGGTGGGCTCGTTGCGTTTGAGGTTGGTCCCGGTTTTGGTCCCGGTTCCAAACAAGCTTCCCCGATTAACCGCTTCCCGGAGATGCCCTGGCGTCAGATGCGAATATCGCAGGGTGGTCTGAATATCCCGGTGCCCGAGGATCTCTTTGACAGCCACTAAATCGACTCCGGCCATAACTCGGCGACTGGCAGCCGTGTGGCGCAGAGTGTGCCAGCAGGCCCCTACGATGCCGGCTTTTTGCAGAGAAGGAGTATAGACATGGTTGATAAAGCTCTGGGGGTTCCAGGCATGAAGAGGATTCTTCGGACTGGGGAAGACCCAGGGGGAGCGCAAAAATGAATCGAGGGACCGCAGGAGGGCCATTGCGCCCTCGCTGAGGGGGATATGCCGGGTCTTTCCGCCCTTGGGAAGGGGAATGGTCAAGATGCCGGTTTCCATGTCCACGTGGTCCCAACGGAGACGGAACTGCTCTTCCCGGCGTAGGCCAGTTTCCACAGCGAAGGCGACCAGTTTCCAGTCATTCGGTCCCATGAGCTGTTCCAGATGGGCCAATTCTTCTTCGTTGAGAAACCGTGTCCGTCTTTCTTCCGGGAGGAATTTTATGCCCGACACCGGATTGCGGCTGAGCTTGTCATCCTTCACAGCCAGCATCAGGACATGCCGAAGAAAGGCAAAGTGTCGGTTGATCGTACCGTTGCCCCATTTGTCTTTTGCTTTGAATTGGGCCTGAATGCGCCTGAGCTCTTCCGTCGTGATCTGTGAGAGGAGACGTTTGCCAAGCAGGAGGGACCATCGCCGACCATAGCGGCGTTCATTTTCAACGCCTCGATTCGTGGACCCTTCCAGATATCTAGCTATCCACGTTCGGAGCGTGATGTCCTTCGCTGGTGCAAATTTCTCGGGAAAGTACTTGCCTTCTCGAATATCCGCTTTCAGACGCCCGTATAAGGCTTTGGCTTGGGACTTATTGTCGGCCCGGTGCCAGCGTTCCCGCCCATTGACATAGATCCGTACCCACCACGCGTCTTTTTTGAGCACGATGCCGCGGTCTTTCCCGTCTCTTCTCGCCATGGCATGAGCCTCCTTTGCGAGCCTGTCCCGGTGAAATTAGGACATGGTTAGTTGTGTTGCTCCCCGCCATTGGTTTCTTTTTTCGCTAGGCGAGCCCGGAACCGTTGGACCTTGGCGGCGTTCTGACATTGGGGTGAACAGAATTGAGTCCGGGGGCGATCGCCCACAAAGATGGAGCCACAGCGGGGGCAGGACAGAATATTGCCGCGACCCTGAATATCGAAGAGCACCATGAGGTACATGGCCGCTTCCAACGTGAGGACATCCCAAATCGTGACCCATTGGTCGTGGACGGTGTCCCACACGGGGCGCGGGCGGACCATGGATAAGCGAGAGGTCAACGTAAACGAGGCGCGATAGCGGATTTCCTGGAGGGATAAGCCCGAGGAGATATTTTCATCGGGCAGCAGCAATTCCTCGGGCTGATTGCCTGGGGCCCGTTGCGCGTAGACGATCGACTCATACAGTTCCCATCGCGCCTGACGAAACTGCTCCAAGTCCATCGGGGCACAGAGCGTCGGATTCGGCCTGGTTCCCGCCGTGGCCCGGTACAGATTGGATTCGTGGAGCGCCGCTTGCGCTTCTTCAGGCGGCAGCCCTTGCGTGATGGCCGAACGAATCGGATTGACATCCACCGCCCACTGCCCCCAGCCGACATTGCGAAAATCCCCCAAGACCCCGAAGCGTTCACAAAACCGGGCGACCGCCTGAATGTCGTCGCAGTCCACGTCCAAGAACAGATAGGGCAACGATTGCTGTTCGCGTGTCGCACGTTCGATCGGAAAGTACCAATCGAACGGGTTGTAGGGGGTAAAGGGGGGCTGAGGAATTAATCGCTCCCCTTCAATCTTGATCGCACTCCGCCACCACAAAGACGAATGGGAAGGAAAGAGCGTGCTCATAGGCGTAACCGATATGTAACCTTGATCCTTGACGAAATAGTTACTATGGTGCCGTATACGCTATCTCGTGGGCAGAGTCAACAACAAACACAAGGAGGACCCTCTATGCAGCAAGGACCCAAAAAGCTCCTCACCGTGCGCGAGGCGGAAGCCTTAACGGGCCGCAAAGCGGCGACGTGGCGCCGTGACATCCTCTGCCGGCGCATTCCCTACGTGAAGATCGGACGGCAGGTGCGGATTCCGTTGGAGGCGATCGAGGAGCTCATTCGCAAGGGCTATCGTCCGCCGCTCCCGGACCCAGGCATGGCGTGAGGCTGGCGCGGAATCGTCAGTGACTGAGGGAGGTACGGATGGATACCAACGGTGCACAGGGAAAGGTCTACGTGCTGAAGCGGGGAGCCGATGCGCGGGATGGCGACAGCCACCCGCGCACGGCTGCCGCGCCAGCGGCAGCCCCTAAACTTGTCAGAAGGACATTTCTCGACAATCCCGCTTCATCGAACTCTGTCACACTTGCTCCATCTCAAGGAGTGCCTTACACGATCAAGATTCACGATTTTGGGAAACGATGGGTTGAAGCATCCTGGGGACGCTCGGTGTCGCGGCCGGGACGAAGGGGGCGAAAAGGGACCTCACCGAATAAGGAACTCAACGAGGCCAGGGCCCGATCCCGAGCCAAAGGCGAAATCCGGCGGAAGTGCATCGCCATTGGAGCCGATCATCTCGTGACGCTCACCTATCGAGCGAATGTGCAGAATCGGACTCGGGTGCTGGAGGATTTGGAACGATTTCGCCGGATGCTGGCTCAAGCGGGGCACCCGGTGCCCTATGTCTGCGTGTTGGAATGTCAAAAACGGGGAGCGATTCATCCTCATTTTGCGGTCCGGGGTTTTCAGGATGTCCGTCTGATGCGTCGGTGCTGGTACAAAATCGTAGGGTCTGGCCAGGGCCAGGTCAATGTGGAAGGACCGCGCCGTAACGGGTCGCCGGTGAAGCTTGCCCGTTACCTGTCCAAGTACGTAACAAAGGATTTTGCAGCCCTGCCAAGGGAATTCGGAGAGCACCGGTATTTCTGTTCCTTGCGGATCAACCCGCCAACCGAGCGGTATGAGCTCGTCCTCAGCCCGCAGGCCGAAGACGTGCCGGGAAAGCTGATGTGCCTGCTCTATTTCGAAATGGTGCGCCGGATCGGGGACCATTGCAGCATCGCGGACTGGACCGGAGGCGGGGGAGAGTACGGGTGGGTTTCAGGGTATGCAGATCCGTCCTGTCGATGGTTTCTCGGGCAGCCAGTGACCTAGGACCAGGAATGACGTGACCACGCGGTTATCGTTGTTGGCTGAGCAGATTGAGGAAGTGTCTGACCGTGACAATCTGAACGGCTTGGACGCTGCCCATCTGCAACAGGTCGGCGTCACCACTGACGATCCATGGCGCGTCTGCGGCCAATGCGCATTCGATGAACTTCGCGTCATCGGGATCGGAGGGCAGTGTAAAGGAGGTTCCCTTGGCGTGAATCGTTTTGATGAAGGGAAGAAAAGATTCCTCGAGGAGTCCGCTGATCTCCTCCGCCGTAAGTTTGAACTTGGGATAAGCCAGGGCTCTGAGATATTCGTCCAGAATGGGTGGGGAGACAACAGGGAGGAAGGCAGGTTCCTGCCAGGCTGCTACCAGACGGGAAGGAAGACCGGGAAAGAGGAGGGCCGAGATCAGGACGTTCGTGTCGAGAACCGCCCGGATCACTTCCTGTGGCCTGGGCGCGTCCGAGCCCAGCGGACGGCGTTCTCAATATCCTTGGGGCTGAGCCCCAGTGCCCGGATCTTCCGACGGGCCGTTGCCAGATGCCTTCCAGGTTCCGTCACAGTCACCGGTCGGAGAACTACGGCCCCGCCTTTCAGGCTGACATCAAAATAATCCGTCTCCGGCAGCCCCTCGATAATTTTCTTGGGTAGGGTGACCTGGTTCTTGGATGTCTTTTTCGCAAGCATTTCCTTGTTTCCTTGTAAAAAGGATACCTTACTCTCCCATTAAAGCGCAACAGGCCAGTGAATTTATGACAAAAGGCCATTTTCACTTGTTAGTAATAGTCAAAGTAGCACGACTAAATCGAGGAGCGGATGAATGGGCTCGTTTGTTCCCCTGACTCCCTTAGCGTTAAGGCTCTAAGCCCTTGATGGGGCCAACACTCCTAGCAACTATAATGGAACTATGCCGGTCCGTAT
>CAZKHY010000064.1:18057-19444 GCA_964552455.1 uncultured Nitrospira sp. | reverse complement strand
GCCATAGGCGTGGGCTGCTGTCACTAGCTGAAAGATTCAAACTTTACCAGTACCGGAGGCCGAAAACGGGCGGGCCTCTCGCTTCCTCCGTTGCGCTTGAGGCCACGTTTCAGGTATGAGAATGACCCATGCCCATTGGAAACAATTTTCAGCATCAGACCTATGCACGAGCGGACCCGGGTGAACGGCTGGCCTATCGGGAATTCACCGCCGGCGCGCCGCCGGACTCGCTGGCCTGGCAGGATGAAATGGCACGGCTCGGGGGCGAATTGGCCAAGGCCAGCGTCCGGACCCTGCTGTTCGTCCATGGCTCTGTGCTCGGCTCGGACATCTTCGGCTCGCAACGGCTGGACGAAGTCGGTGGCCTGAAGCGGGGCTATTCGCGCGGCATTCCAGGCATGGAAGCTCTGCTGGCCCTCTTGCGGGAGGGAACGAACGGCTTGGCGGCCGCTCAAGGAAGCAAGAAGCCGCCGTTCCGCGACGATGACGAGACGAAGAGCCTGCTCGACAAACAGATGGGCGAGGCCTGCAATTTCTCCAGCAATTACGTCGATCTGTTCCGAAAAGCCGTCAATCGCAACCTCTCCCGCCCCATCACTTGCGCGAGACACCTCTGGTCCTCGGACCATCATCATCTTGGACGGGCCCTTGCAGCCTGGCGCCTGCTCGAACAGCTCAAGACTATCTGCACGGACCAGAAGTTGGGACAAGGCGATCGGCTGCTCATACAGGCCCAAGGCCATGCGGGACAAGTACTGGCGCTCGTTTCCAACCTGCTGGCGCCTGGCTCATCTTCAGGACGAGAGACGTTTTTTCAAATACTCAAGTCCTACTATGAACAGACGAATGCGGCACCCGAGGTCGTGCAACGTGTGCAACAGATCGAAAGCCTGCTTCAGGCCGGGACTGTCCTAAACGGCGCGACCCTAGACGTCGCCACCTTCGGCACCCCCGTCCGGTACGGCTGGGACACCTCCGGCGTCGGCAAACTCCTGCATGTCGTGAATCACCGTCCGATGCGGACTGATGGGAAACGGTGGCTGGCCAAGATGGACCTGCCGCAGATCACGATGGAGATGCCCCTCGTCTGGGGCGGCGACTACGTGCAGCAACTGGCTGTGGCCGGCAGCGACGCAGCCACCCCGACTTCACCGGAGGGCAAAACCGCCAACAAAGCTTTGTGGGAACTGCTGGAACCCTGGGACGGATTCGAGCGCTGGCTGGAATGCGCACGCAAGACCGTCCGCTGCGCGAACGACGGCCAATGTCTGCTCGTGGACTACAAGGATGCTTTCACTTCAGACGCGGGCAACCCGCGCGACCATGTCTACGGCCACGCCGCATACACTCGCACAAACGCCATGCTGTTCAATACGACGGAGATCGT
>CAZKHY010000064.1:0-17957 GCA_964552455.1 uncultured Nitrospira sp. | reverse complement strand
GCCACGCCGCATACACTCGCACAAACGCCATGCTGTTCAATACGACGGAGATCGTGCGGGCTCTCTTCCCTGCACCACCAGCCTCCTGAGAATCAGAGAGCATCTGTTTTCTTGTAACCCTGAAGCCAAACAAATCTATCGATGAGGTCTTCCGGCTCATGCCGCAGCTTCATCGCCAGAATGCGATGAAGCAAAGCCGCGAAGGGAAGATGGCCGGAAGCAATGATGCCCTTGTGGCGACGCCCCGATTCGCTCCACTCTCGGGCAAGCCGAACAAATCTTCCACATTGAACGTCAGGATCGCGCGGTCCTGGCTCACAGCAAACGTCAGTTGGTCAGAATCGGAAGCACCCAGGTTATTGGCTTCTCTGGTAGCAAGGCAGTCCGTACCACGGCCTCGCAGCACCTGCGCCAGAAGGGGATCAACGTCTTCATCCAATATAGAGCTTGATGGGCACAGGGCAGCACCAGAATAGGCAACCGGGAAGGAACGACAGGTAGATTCCCACGCCCTTCCGGGCGTGGGAATCTACAGTCTTCTAGGATAAGACCATCTGTTTTCGTGACGCATGCAACGCTCTCACGGATGCGCTTCTCTCCAATTTTTACCCACGCCCAAATCGATTTTCAGCGGCACCGAGAGTCCCAGGCGCGGGCCGGCGTTTTCCATCTCGGTTTTCACGAGCCGCTTGGCTTGCTCCAGGTCCTTCTCCGGCGTCTCGAAGATCAGCTCGTCGTGGACCTGCAGGATCATCTTCGTGTGGGGCAGGTCTTCTTTCAACCGCTTGCTGACTGCAATCATGGCGACTTTGATCAAGTCCGCCGCCGAGCCCTGGATCGGGCTGTTCACCGCCATCCGCTCGCCGAAGCTCCGCTGGGTCTGGTCGGGACTCTGCAGCTCCGGGATCGGCCTGCGGCGGCCCAGGATCGTCGTCGTGTAGCCCTTCTGCTTGGCTTCTTCGATCGTCCGGTCTATGAAGGCTTTCACGTCCGCATAACGTTCGAAGTAGGCATCAATGTATTTCTTGGCTTCCTGCTGCGAGACGCCCAGGGTAGTTGAGAGGCCGTAAGGGCTGATCCCGTAGAGGATGCCGAAGACCACGGTCTTGGCCACCCGCCGCATGTCCTTCGTAATCTGTCCCGGTTCCAGGTTGAAGATTTCGACGGCGGTGGCCATGTGGATGTCTTCACCCCGCTCGAAGACCTTCTTCAATTTCTGGTCTCCCGAGAGATGCGCCAGGATGCGCGGCTCGATCTGACTGTAGTCGGCGGACAGCAGCGTATGGCCCGGCGCGGCCACGAAGGCCTCGCGTATACGAAGCCCGTACTCTCCTTTCACCGGAATGTTTTGTAAGTTGGGCTCGGCCGAGGAGAGCCGTCCCGTCGCCGCGACAGTCTGGTTCAAGGACGTGTGCAGCCGGCCTGTCTCAGGATTCACGAGCGCCGGCAGCGCCTCCACATAGGTGGACTTCAGCTTGCTGAGGCTCCGGTAATTGAGGATCTGCGCCGGCAGCTCGTGCTGCTGGGCCAACTGGGTCAGTGTCTCCTCATCGGTGGAATAACCGGTCTTGGTCTTCCTGATCGGCTTGAGGCCCAACTTGTCGAACAGGACTGTCGCCAGTTGCTTGGGGGAATTGACGTTGAATTCCCCTCCGGCCAAGCCCGCGATCTGCTGCATCATCCGGTCCAGCTCCCGCTCCAATTCCTTGCTGAGGGTCTCCAGCGCCGCCACGTCCAGGCCGAACCCGTTCCGCTCGATCTCAGCCAGCACCCGCACCAGGGGCATTTCCACTTCGTCAAACAGCCGCCAGCTCCCCTGCTCCTCCAACCGCTCTTTAAGCAGCGGCACAAGCCGGCGGATGACGGAGGCTTCTTCGGCAGCCTTCTGTCCATCACCAGCCTGGGCCCCTGCCTGCGCCGCAGATTCCTGGCTAAACAAATCTTTCGGCGGCTCTGGCGCTTGCTCGACCTGGCTCGCTCCCAGACGATAGCCCAGCAGGTCCAGGGCCACCGCTTCCAGTTGGTGAGTCCGCCGGTTGGGGTTGAGCAAATAGGCTGCGATCATCGTGTCGAACCAGGGAGGGGCGACAACGACACCGGCGCGCTGCAACGCCAGCAAGGCCGGCTTCAGGTCATGAGCCGCCTTGATCACCGTCGGACTCTGCAGCAGCTCGACCAGAGGACGGAACAGCCTCTGGGCAAACATTGTCTTCTCGTCGGAGGCACTGAGCGCCAGGCCTTGAAGGTCCGCCGTGACCCCGGGCGTCCCGCCCAGGACACAGGCCAAAGCGAGACACTGTTCTCGCGCCGCACCGAGGGCAAACTTCGTTGCCTCTGTCTCATCCGTGATCCTGACTGCTGCTGTGACCGTTCCTGTTTCGTTCCCAGGCTGAATGGCCTTGAGCAGTGTCGGGAATTCCAGCTCCCGCAAGAGGGCTATAAGAGGTTCCGTCGGGGGCGGGGCGACCCGGAATCGATCAGGTTCGAACTCGACCGGCGCGTCCATGTGGATCGTGGCCAGTTGCCGGCTGAGCCGGGCGTTCTCCGCCTGCTCGATCAGGAGCCCTTTGGTCTTGGGAGGCGCCACCTCCTGCACACGCCGGAGCAGTTCCTCGATCGTCCCGAACTGCCCGATCAATTTCATGGCCGTCTTCTCGCCGATGCCCTTCACGCCCGGGATATTGTCCGTGGCATCGCCCATCAGCCCCATGACCTCGACCACCCGCGCCGGCTCCACCCCGAAGCGCTCGCGGCACTCGGCTTCCCCGAACCACTTGTCCTTGACCGGGTCATAGATGCGCACAGACGGCGTGAGGAGCTGGAACATGTCCTTGTCGCCGGTGACGATGACGACTTCAAAGCCGACCGCCTCCGCCTTGCGCGATAAGGTCCCGATCAGGTCGTCCGCTTCGTAGCCGGCTTGCCGGACAACCGGCAGACCGAAGGCTTCCACAACGCGATGGATGTAAGGAATCTGCGCTTGCATGCCCTGGGGCATCTCCGGACGATGCGCCTTGTATTCCTTGAATTCCTCGTGGCGGTGCGTCGGACCCTTCTCGTCAAAGACCACGGCCAGGCAGTCGGGCCGCCGTTCGCGCAGGACCTTCATCAGCATCGTGGTGAAGCCATAGACCGCGTTCGTCTGGAGGCCTTTGGAGTTGGAGAGGGAGGGCAGCGCGAAGTAGGCCCGATAGATGTAGGCGCTCCCGTCGATCAGATAGAGGGTCTGGCGCGGCTGTGAGTGTGGCGTGGGCATAACGGCCGGTTACTTCAATCGTTCACGGATCGTCGGCGACGGTCAGCGGCGGCCGGCCGAACTTCTCCCTCATGCCGTTGATCGTCCGGAGCACGGAGGGCTGGCCGACGAGCTTGCGTTCCAGGCGGCGCTTGCCGGGAAAGTCCAGGAGCGAGACGCCGATCAGCATCGTCAGAATTCCCTGGCCCGGCAAGAAGAGCATGGCAAACCCGGCCGCCACGAAGACCGCCCCCACGAGGTTCTTCAGCAGGTGCCCGATCAGGCGGAGCACCGGATGGTGATTTTCCAGCCAGGCGCGGGGGTGACGCTCGTCGAAGTAATGGGGGGGCAGCCTGACGAGGATGAAGGGGATCGCGATCAAGCTCCCGACGAAGCCGACGACCGACAGCACGAACAAGCCGAGCAGAATTTCTTTGGTGAGGAGCGCCTCCATACAGGCGGGCATCCTAGCATGTGACCCTTGAGCACACAAGCCGACCGCGAGGGCGAGGCATAGGGGCGCAAGGCGACACGGCGACGCGGGGATCGCCGCGTCACCCCTTCACCGCGTCCCCGCGTCACTTCCCTTCCCGTTTCACGTCTCACGGGCTTAGCCGCTTGGTTTACGTACCGGCGGCATCAGGCTATAATCGGCTCGTGAAGCCGCTGCACATCACCGGAGAAGACCTGACGCTTCCTGCTTTTTACGACGTGGTCCTGGGCGGACGGCCGGCACGGCTGTCGCCTCACGCCAAACGACGGATGACGGCCTCCTATGAAGTGGTCAGACGAGCCGCTTCCGGCACCGAGCCGGTCTACGGCGTGACGACCGGGGTCGGCAAACTGGCGGACCAACTCATTCCCCATGCCGACATCCAACAACTGCAACTGAACCTGCTCCGCAGCCATGCGGCCGGCGTGGGCGAGCCCTTGTCCCACGAGGCAACCAGGGGCATCCTGCTGCTGCGGGCCAATGTGCTGGCCCGAGGGTACAGCGGAGTCCGTCCGAAGATCGTCGATTATCTCCTGGCCCTGCTCAACCGGAACATCCTGCCCGTGATCCCCTCCCGCGGGTCGGTCGGCGCCAGCGGCGACCTGGCCCCGCTGGCCCATTTGTCGTTGATCCTGATCGGCGAGGGAGAAGCCCTCGTTGATGGGCGGCGGAAATCAGGCCTGGCTGCGCTGGCGCAAGCAAGCCTGAAGCCCCTCCGGCTGGAAGCCAAGGAAGGCTTGTCCCTTGTCAACGGCACCCAGGCGATGCTCGCGCTGGGATTGTTGGCACTTCGTCGCTGCGAGCTGTTGGTCGATACGGCCGACGTGGCCGGCGCCCTCTCCCTGGAAGCGCTCAAAGGCACCCCAGTCGCGTTCGATCCGCGGATTCACCGGCTGCGCCCTTATCCCGGCCAGGTTGCGGTGGCGGCCAACCTGCGCACGCTGGTGGCCGGCAGCCAGATCCGCGCCTCGCACGTGACTTGTCCACGCGTCCAGGACGCCTACAGCCTGCGCTGCATGCCACAAGTTCATGGGGCGGTCCGCGACGCGCTGGACTATGTGAGAAACACGCTCCGCATCGAGATGAACAGCGTCACCGACAACCCGATTGTGTTTTCGGATCGACAGGAGGTGCTGTCCGGCGGCAACTTCCACGGCCAGCCGCTGGGGTTGGTGCTGGACCATCTGGCCGTTGCCATGACCGAGCTGGCCAGTATCTCCGAGCGTCGCATCGAGCGACTTACCAACCCCGAGTATGGTGATCTGCCCCCCTTCCTGAGCCCGCACCCGGGCCTGAACTCCGGTTTCATGATGGCGCAGGTGACGGCCGCCGCGCTGGCGTCGGAAAACAAAGTCTTGTCCCACCCGGCCTCCGTGGACTCCATCCCGACCTCCGGCAATCGGGAGGACCATGTCAGCATGGGCATGGGATCGGCGCTGAAGCTCACGCAGATACTCAACAACTGCGAGCACATTCTGGCGATCGAGCTGCTCTGCGCCGCCCAGGGGGTGGACTTTCACCGGCCCTTGCGCGCGGGAGCAGGCAGCCGATCGGCTTTGCAACAGATCAGGAAGCACGTTCCCCGTTTGAAGCAGGACCGTCCCCTGGCGCCGGACATCGAGCGGACGCGATCCCTGATCACGAGCGGCACATTCAGCACCATTCTCTCCACCGTGAAGCACTCATCAAGGAGCCGACCATGAGTTCTTTGATTGACCAACAGTGCCGGATCTCGACTGGAACCTTGCCTGCGGCACCATGGCTTGCCGTTGCCGCATTGCTGGGTCTTGCGTGGGTTATCCCCGTCTCCGCCGCGGAGCCGACCTCGCCCCCTGGTGAGGACCTGCAGATCGAGGTCGTTAAAAAAGGCCTCGGGAAGGAGGTGTCCATCAGGAAAGGCAGCAAGGAATGGTACATGCTGATCGAGGTGACCGAAGGGAACTCCGTGGTCATCCGCCAGGAGAAGGACCACGAGACCTACCTGGTGGACGAAAGCGAAACCCATGATCATGCCTTGAGCAAAGCCGAAGTGGATTCGGCGATCGAGGATTTCATCAACAGCGTGAAGATGCAGGCGAAGCGGAAGAAATGACAGTCCACCCCTCAGGCCCAGCCGCAAACCGTCCCCCCTGCCACGCCTCCCGCGGCGCGACCCTGACCTGCAAAGGCTGGGCGCAGGAAGCGGCTCTCCGCATGTTGATGAACAACCTGGATGAGGAGGTGGCCGAGAATCCACGCGAACTGGTCGTCTACGGCGGAGCCGGCAAGGCCGCGCGCAACTGGGAAGCCTACGACGCCATCGTCCGCGAGCTGACTTCGCTGGAAGGGGACCAGACCTTGCTCGTTCAATCAGGCAAACCGGTGGGGGTGTTGCGGACCCATGAATGGGCGCCGCGCGTGCTGATCGCCAACTCCAACCTGGTCGGCCATTGGGCCACCTGGGAGGAGTTTCGCCGATTGGAAGCGCTGGGGCTGATCATGTACGGCCAGATGACCGCCGGCTCCTGGATGTACATCGGGACCCGGGGGATCGTGCAGGGCACTTATGAAACCTTCGCAGCGGTCGCAGCCAGACATTTCGGGGGCGAGCTGGCCGGGCGCTTCATTCTCACCGGCGGCATGGGGGGCATGGGGGGTGCGCAGCCCCTGGCCGCCACCCTGACTGGAGCCGCCCTGCTCTGCGTCGAGGTGAACCCGGCCAGGATCGAACGGCGGATCAAGACCCGCTACTGCGACAGGATGACCGGGTCGCTGGATGAAGCCTTGCAATGGGTCATGACTGCCAAGGCCCGAAAGCAGGCCCTCTCGGTTGGGCTCGTCGGCAATTGCGCCACCGTGCTGCCGGAACTCGTCAAACGCGGGGTGATCCCGGACCTCGTGACCGACCAGACCTCCGCCCACGACCCACTCAACGGCTACATCCCAGCGGGCCTGTCGCTGGAGGAAGCGACGGAGCTTCGAACAACAAACCCCTCGGCATATGTCGACCGGGCGATGGACTCGATCGCTTCCCACGTCATGGCCATGCTGGCTTTCCAGAAGGCCGGCTCGATTGTCTTCGACTATGGGAACAACATCCGGACCATGGCCTTTCAGCGAGGCGTGAAGGAAGCCTATGCCTTTCCCGGCTTCGTCCCGGCCTACATCAGACCCCTGTTCTGCGAGGGGCGAGGCCCTTTCAGATGGATCGCTCTCTCCGGCGATCCCTCGGACATTGCCGCCACCGATGAGGCGGCGAAGGAGTTGTTCCCCAAGAACAGATCGCTCCAGCGATGGCTCACGCTGGCCCGTGAGAAAGTCCAGTTTCAGGGCCTGCCGGCCCGCATTTGCTGGCTGGGTTACGGGGAGCGGGCTGAAATGGGATTGCGGATGAACGAATTGGTTCGCAAGGGAAAGCTGAAGGCCCCGATCGTCATCGGGCGCGACCACCTGGATGCAGGCTCGGTGGCTTCCCCTTATCGGGAGACCGAGGCCATGCGCGACGGCAGCGATGCGATCGCCGACTGGCCTGTCCTGAACGCCCTGCTCAACACGGCTTCCGGAGCCAGTTGGGTTTCCTTCCACCATGGCGGGGGTGTCGGCATCGGCTATTCCCTCCATGCTGGGCTCGCGATCGTGGCGGATGGGACTCAAGAAACTGCCACCAAGCTGGAGCGAGTGCTGACGAATGATCCCGGTATCGGCATCCTGCGACATGCCGACGCCGGCTACCCTGAAGCCATCCAGGCAGCAGGGCATCACCATCTTCGCCTCCCGATACCCCCTTCCCCTTAAACGCCTGTGATATGCCGCTCGCTCCGGCCTGCTTGTCACATCCTCGTGGGAACGTTATAATTCCGCTGCCATCTGCGAGCACCCCAAGGCAATCACCTGGAGCAGCCGTGAGCAAAAACCCCCGTTTTGTGATCTTCGCCCACAACGCCACCTACGACAAGCTTCACCAGGTGGCCACGTTGGGCCTGACCGCCGCCGCCATGGGCAAGGACGTGGTCGTGATCCTGCTCTTCTGGACGATCAAGAAACTAGCCCAGGGACAGATCGACACCCTGGACTTCCCCCCTGAGTACGGCCTGCAGGGAGAAGAAGTCGCCCGGCTCCTGAAAGAAAAAAAGGTCCCGAAGATTTCCGAGATGTTCAAGGAGGCGAAGCAGGTGGGTCAATTCCGGTTGATCGCTTGCAGCGCCGGTCTTGAGTACATGGGAGTAGACCCGGACGCGGTCGCCAAGAACGTGGACGAGGTCATGGGACTTCCGGCCATCCTTTCTCTTACGGCAGGGGCCGAGACCACGCTCTTTATTTAGCCATCAGCTTTCAGCAATCAGCTACCCCCTGTGATCCCTTCTGAATCTGAACACTGACAGCTGAGGGTTTTCCTACCGTGATTTTGTAACCCCGATGCGATCGCAATACTTCGTCAGCTTACACTTGCTGCAGAAAGGCGAGACCGGCTGGCAGAGGTTCTGTCCAAACGGAACCAGGAGATCATTGAACGTGATCCAGTAGCGGGCCGGCAGCTTGCGACGCAGGGCCTGCTCCGTCTGCTCCGGCGCGTTCGTCTTGACGTAGCCCCACCGGTTGCTGATCCGGTGGACGTGGATGTCCACGCAGATGCCCGGCTTGCCGTACCCGACCGTGACCACCAGGTTGGCCGTCTTCCGCCCCACCCCCTTGAGCGTCAGCAATTCGTCAATCGAGTCAGGGACGCGTCCTCCGTACGTATCCAGCAGCCGCCGACAGATCTCACGAATCTGCTTGGCTTTGGTCCGATAGAAACCGACGGGGTAAATCGCCTTTTCGATGCGGCTCAAGGGAAGCTTCAACATCGAGGAAGGGGCAGAGGCGAGGGCGAACAACCGCTGGCTGGCTTCGGCGGTCGTCCGATCCTTGGTCCTGAGGCTGAGGACGCAGGCGATCAAAATCCTGAAGGGGTCGCGGGACTCCTTGGCTACGACACCGACCACCGGCTCTTGCCACTGACGGACTTCACGCCTCAGAACCAGGAGGGCTGCGTGGATGTCCCTGTCACGCATGAACGCGCCATTCTGGAATGTAAAGATACGGAGGGTTTGCGGTCAGAAACGGAGGGAACAGAAGGAGAGCAAAAAACCGGTCACTCCGCCCGATGCTTGGCCAGCCACTTTTGACGCCGCCGCTGGGCTTCCCGTTGCTTGGCCTTTTTCCTGACGCTGGGCTTCTCGTAAAAGCGGCGACGCTTGAGTTCGCGAAAGAGCCCTTCCCCGGCCAGCTTCTTCTTGGCGACCTTCAGCGCTTTTTCAACGTTGTTGTTAAAAACCTTGATTTCCATCGTCCTTGAACGTCCGTCCTTTCCCTCGAAGCATCTCTTCGGGAACCTCGCAGGCTCCCTGAATTCGAAGCACGTACTTTAGCACAGCCCTTTCAGTTCTTCAAGGCTCTCTTTTAGGGCCTTCATCTTCACACTCGACTCACTAATAAGCCTTTGATTTGTCTGAAATTTTAAATTGGCGACGACGTTTTCGAGCCCTCCCTGGATTGCAGCCCTTGCCATGAACAACCCGACCTTAAGGTCTGAGGCAACTGACGGCTTCGTCCGGGGGATCAGGGAGCGCAACAAGCCGGCCGCCTCGCAGGCCAGCGATGCAGTCTCAAGCGGGACCTCTGTGGCCGCGTACAGACCAGTAGAAATGCGATCAGGCCTGGCTGGATCGCTCTTGGGAAGGCGGTAAGCTTGCAGCACCCTTTCATAGGCTTCCGCATCCGCCTGGACCAGGGCCTGAAGCCTCGCGCTGATTTCGATGAGGCGCCGCTCCGTCCTTTCAAGTTCATCAGCAGACTCAGACCTTCCGACCGAGGGTTTCGCCTGATCAGGTGGCCCGATCCGGCAGGCCATCACACCCAGAGCGGCCGCCAAGGAGCCGGCCAGCGCCGCGACACTCCCGCCCCCTGGTGTCGGGGTGCCGGCCGATACCGCATCGATGAAGCCTGATAGGACGAAGCCCTGATCGGAGCCGACGGGCGGGACGGTCTGGCCGGCAGTTTGTGCTTCGTGAGCCAAGACCTTCTCCATGCGGGCTTCCAGCACCTGCGCGAGGTCAAAGCGATCCAGTTTGAGATACCACTCGGACACCTGCACCAGAGCCTTCTGGGGGACCAACCCGATCACTTCGCTGCCGACCACCTGCACTCCCAGCCGTTCCGCTTCCCGACGCACCGCCTCGAAAGCCACCTGGATCGGCGTCTCTTCGAAATTCGTCAGGTTCATGGAGACCTGCACGAGGCGGCGGCTCGGCAGGGCCACTCCGATCGCTTTTAGAGATGGCAGGCCGCCGCTGGACGCCCTGATCGTCTTGGCAATAGCCTTGGCGATGGCGAGGTCATCTGTCTGCAAGTTGACGTTGTAAGCGATGAGCGGCGGCCTGGCTCCGACCACGGTGGCCCCGGCTGTCGGATGTAAGGTCGGAGGGCCGAAATCCGGAGCCCAGGCCGGCTCTCTCATCCGATCCGCAAGCCCCTCCAACCCTCCCCTCCTGATTGCCTCCAATGGAGCCCGGTCCGGACGAGAGGCAGCCCGCTCGTACAGAAAGACCGGAACCGACAGCTCTTCTCCGATGCGCTTGCCCAATTTCTTCGCCAGGGCCACGCAATCTTCCATCGTCGCGCCGCGGACCGGGACAAAGGGCACCACGTCCGTGGCGCCCACTCGCGGATGTCCCCCTTGGTGCTGCCTCAGATCAATCAAGTCGATCGCCACTTTCGTCGCCTGAAAGGCCGCCTCAGCCACAGCCTCCGGCGGACCCGCGAAAGTCAGCACCGATCGATGGTGGTCCCGATCCATTTCCTCATCCAGCAGGAAGACGCCTCGCACGGAGCGGACCGCCGCCACCAGCGCGCGGACGGTATCTTCATTGCGCCCTTCGCTGAAATTCGGCACGCACTCGATGAGCTGCTGCATCATGTCATCGTTCCTGTCCGGTGGCCGACGCTCAGTTGAACGACTCACTCTTCGAAAACACGACGCGGCCTTTCTTCAATACGGTGACGCAGTGGTTCATCCCGAAGAAGTATGGGATTTCCCGGTAATCGGGCACGTCCATGACCACCACATCCGCCTGCTTGCCGATTTCCAGTGACCCCACCAGATCGCCGCGGCCCACTGCGTAGGCTCCATTGATGGTGGCGGCCGTGATGGCCTCGGCAGGGCTCATCTGCATCTGCGAACAGGCCAGGGACAGAACCATCTGCATGTTCGGCGTGGGCGAGCTCCCCGGGTTGAAATTGGTGGCCAGGGCGACCGGAATGCCGGCCTGGATCAACTTCCTGGCCGGCGGGTACTCCCTTGCGCCGAGGTGCAGCACGCTGCCCGGCAAGAGCGTGGCAATCGTGTCCGTGCCTCGCAGCCGCCGGATGTCTGTCACGGTCATATGATCCAAATGATCGACGGAGGTCGCGTGCAGCCCGGCCGCCATCACGGCAGATCCTGAATGGGCCATCTGTTCCGCGTGTAACTTCAATTGCAACCCATGGCGAGCGGCGACGCTCAACAGCTCCCTTGCCTCAGCGACCGAGAAATACCCCTGGTCGCAGAACACGTCGCAATAGTCCGCAAGCCCCTGACGAGCCACCTGAGGAATCAAGCGGTTGGTCACCAGATTGAGATACTCATGACGCCGCCGCACGAATCGAGCAGGCACATCATGGATCAGGAGCGTCGGGATCAGGTCAACGAAGCCGCGGGCCTCCCTGATCACCCTCAGCATTTTCATTTCCTGGGTGATCTCAAGCCCGTAGCCGCTTTTCACTTCCGCAGTGGTCGTTCCATGCTCCAGAAACAGCCGGGCGGCCTCGTTCAGGCGATCGGCCAGAGTTTGTTCGCTGGCCTTGCGCATCAGCCCGGCACTGGCCCTGATCCCTCCGCCCATCCTGGCGATCTGCTCGTAGGTCGCCCCTTTGATCCGGGCCACATAGTCATCGACCCGTGAAGCTGCGAAGAGGGCGTGGGTGTGGGAATCGACAAAGCCTGGCAGGACCACCTGACCGCCGGCATCCAAACAGACCGCCTTGCGTGCTTCCGGCAACCGGCTTATGGAGTCTTCGGGTCCGACCCTCGCCACCAGCCCGCCCTGGATCAGCAATGCGCCGCGACGGATGACCCCGAGGGCTTCCATTTGCCTTCCTCTTCGCGGACGGTTGGGCCCCTGCAGCGTCAGAAGCTGCCCGCAGTTGCGCACGAACATCAGCTTGTCCTTGATCAACGGCATAGCGGTCTTTGGAGGTCCGCAAGAGAAGCTTCAGGGGAAGCACGGTAAAGGCATCATCCGATCAAGTCAAGGGCGTTGACCAAGCGAGCAGAGGGCCAAGCCGACACTCAGCAGGGGGGATATCTCGCCAGAACAACCGACGACCAGGATATCACACGGAGGATCAGGGCTCAGCGTCGAGGCTGAGCCAGGGCACAAGCCGCGCATCCCTCCGTCGTGCAATGCCAATTCACTCCGTGCGACCGTCCCGGAGGGGCGACATTGTCCGTCGGATGATACCGATGATACCAGCGATGCTCGAGCTGGACCGCCTCGTCCGCCGAGGAAGTCACCGCGAACCAGAAATAGCGATAGCCCGACCGATCGGCAAACCGTCTGAGTTCGGCGGCCACATCATCCCGGCTTCCCCCTACGAAATCAGCTGACCGCCCGTTGCGTGAGAGGATGAACGCGCCGGCCGACTTGTCCCTGACGAAGAGATGCAGATATCGCAGACTGAAGGGTCCTGACATGAGTGCCCTCCTTTCGTATCTGCCACAGGATCACCATGCCCAGAGCCCTGCATAACCGGTGCTTGCTCTTCCCCTAGACTTCGGTTCGCAAGCCGGCCGGCGCCGGACGCAGAATCTGGATCTTCGACAGTGACGCCAGGAGCATGACCGGATTAGAGATCGCCGCCTGAGTCGGTACGTACAGAATGGCGCGGCGGGCCTGCAGTCGCATCATCGTCCGACGCATCGCGCTGATGTCCGAGAGGGTGAGCGCGTCATGATTCAGCATCACCACCATAACCCGCTCCAGGAAGGATTCCACCAGCACGCCCTCCCCCCGCCAATCGTCCCACTCAAGGATCGGCCCCACCCGTGCCTCGGTAAAAGCATGGCTCACTTGTTCCTCCAAGTGAGTGCTCACGTCGTCGAAGGACAAGGCTCTGCTCTCCCATCTCCCTACCTCCTTGCTGCAGGGTGCGCCGGGCTGTGGAACCAGTGGCCACTCTGAATCGAGGCTAAAGAAACCGTACGGGGGTGCGCTTGAAGACGTAGAAAGCAGGCCCGGGAAATCAGGAGAAACTGATCGGCGTATTCGGCAGGCCCTGCACTTCCAGACATTGAACCCCCCCTTGAAAGCCCTGAAGGGCCGGGGTTGCATTCTGTCAGCGGCAAGTGCGTGAAAGATCAGGCTGGAAAACCCATGTAACAAATCGTTAACATCTTGTCAAGCAAAAACTACAATATGCAGTGAGTCGATACCACATTCCCATCAATCTATTGTGGATCTGGGAAGAAGCTTGACGGGAGAACAAAACAAAAAAGCCGGAGATGTCGATCCCGTCCCCGGCTTCTTGGCAGACCTTACGATCTCCTCCAGAACAACTAGGCCATCACATATTCTCCTTTTCTCCTTGGTGATCCAACCACGTCTGAAACATGAGCACGTCCCACAGGTAATGCTGCCAGTTCCGCTCACCAGACAAATGCTCATTCCACTTTTCACGTATAGGCACAGGATCGAAAAATCGCTCTTCCGCCAGTCGTTTCTCATCCAGCAGAGCCTCTGCCCAATCCCGAAGGGGTCCGCGCAACCAGGCATCAATCGGCACCGCGAACCCTGTTTTAGGACGTTCAATCAACTCCCGCGGCACGTACCGATACAACACCTGTCGGAGAAGCCATTTGCCCTGCCCATCCCGCACTTTCATGGACAGCGGCAACCGCCATGCAAATTCTACGATCCGATGGTCCAGAAAGGGTATCCGCGACTCCAGGCTCACCCCCATGCTGGCCCGGTCCACCTTGACCAGAATATCATCGGGCAGATACGTGACGATGTCGAGGTACATCATCCGCTGGGTAAAATCCGGCAGATCCGGCCATGAACTACGATTCGTGATGACCGTCGAGGACTCGCACGATCCCAACACCACCGCCGTGGGATTTTTCCAATGGGAAGCCAACCCGCGATACATCGCCTCAGGGGATTCCACCGCCATGATTTCTGAAAGTTTATGGATCTTGTCCCCAAAAGTGCGCTGCTTAATCATGGACGGCAGCAGGAATTCGATTTTACCAACAACCAGATTCCATCTCTGGGGCGACACTGTGGTTAAAGCGGCAGCCAGCGCACCTCGCAAGGGTCTCGGCATCCAGCCGAGTGTTTTCCAAATGCTGCGCCCCCACGAGTACCGATTATAGCCAGCAAACAACTCGTCGCCACCATCCCCTGAGAGACTCACCGTCACCGATCGACGCGCCAACTCGGAAACTAAGACAGTCGGAATCTGGGAAGAATCGGCAAATGGCTCATCGTACAAAGCTGGCAGCCTGGGGATCACCGCCATGGCTTCTTTGGGGGTCACATACAACTCAGTGTGCTCGGTGCCCAGGTAAGCGGCCACCGCTTTGGCGTGCAGCGCCTCGTTGTATCCCGCTTCATTGAAGCCGATCGTGAAGGTCTTGACGGGTCGACGGCTTTGGGCCTGCATGAGCGCCACCACCATGGAGGAATCGACGCCGCCTGAGAGAAACGCCCCCAACGGCACATCGGCCGCCATCTGACGCCTGATCGCCTCGCGCAACAGATCGTCAAGCGCAGCCATTGCGTCCTCGATGGAACCGGAAAATGACTCAGCCGCGCCATGTTCGGCGACGTCTTTTGCGGACCAGTATTGGACAGGATCCGGGAGCGGGGCGCGGCTGTCCGAAACAGCCAGCATCGTACCGGGTGGAAGCTTGTAGATGCCTTGGTAAATGGAGTAAGGCGCCGGGATGCAATTGTGCCGAAGGTACAGCGCCAGAGCGCCGCGGTTGATCTCTCCCTTGAAATCGGGATGAGTCCGTAAGGCCTTTAATTCGGACCCGAAAAGGATGCTGTTCCCCATCCGTCCGTAATAGAGCGGCTTTTCGCCCATCCGGTCCCGCACAAGGGACAGGATCCGCTCAGCCCGATCCCAGAGGGCAAACGCGAACATGCCAATGAACCGCTTCACGGCTGCTTCTATTCCCCACCGGCTGATGGCGGCCAACGCCACCTCCGTGTCGGAATGACCGCGCCACGGTACCGGGTGCCCTTGCGACTCCTGTTCCAACTCACGGCGAATGTCCTGATAGTTATAAATTTCGCCGTTCAGGACGATCACGTAGCGGCCGCAAGAAGAATGCATGGGCTGATGGCCTTCCATGGAAAGGTCGATGATGGAAAGCCGCCGATGTCCCAATGCAATGCCTGCCTCGGCATCAACCCAGGCGCCGTCGTCGTCCGGGCCGCGCAAGCGCAAGGTATTGGCCATCCTCAGAACCGTCGCCAGGAGCTCATCGCGACTCTCCTGACGAGGGGCAGTGAGATATCCGGCTATGCCGCACATTGTGTTCGGTTAATAAGGAGAGGTGATGGAGTCCACAATATCACGCGGGAGAGGGAAACGCGGCACATATTCGGTACCACTGAAGGAGTAGCGGAGAAAGCTTCTTGCCAGTTTTTCAAGACTATCAACGGAGCGTGGAAGGCGCGCTGTCGTCGGACACTGCTTTTCTACCCGGCAGCGAGAAGGAGCGAGTCAGAGTATCGACACAACTGGCCGCTCCTTCTTCAAATGATCTCAACGTTGGGGAATCTCTGCCCAGTGATCTCTTTCCTGAGAAGCATTGGTCAGCCCGGACGTTCTGCTCGCAACAGTCTCACTGATCGATTCGGCTGCATCCCTCGATCATCAGACCTTGTAGTAGTCTCGGTACCATTGGACGAACCGCCGGATGCCGACTTCGACCGGAGTATCCGGTTTAAACCCCACGTCCCTCACCAAATCATCCACGTCCGCATAGGTCGCAGGAACATCGCCCGGCTGCAACGGCAAACGCCTTTTTTCCGCTTTCTTCCCGAGCACTTCTTCCAGCAACTCGACGAAGCGCATGAGGTCTACCGGTTGGCGATTACCGATATTGTAGATGCGATAGGGTCCTGAGCTGGTTCCGGGATCCGGTGTCTCACCGGACCACTTCGGATCAGGTGTTGCGGGCTTATCGAGGACGCGAATCACCCCTTCGACAATGTCGTCGATGTAGGTGAAGTCGCGTCTCATGTTTCCGAAATTGAACACGTCAATGGGCTGGCCCTCCAGAATCGCCTTGGTGAACAGGAACAGCGCCATGTCCGGTCGGCCCCAGGGGCCATAGACGGTGAAGAACCGCAGACCGGTACAAGGTACGCCATAGAGGTGCGCATAGCTATGAGCCATGAGTTCGTTGGCCTTCTTGCTGGCTGCGTAGAGCGAAATCGGATGGTCCACATTGTCATGCACGGAAAATGGCAGCCGTGTGTTTCCTCCATATACCGAACTGGAAGAGGCAAAGACCAGATGCTGAACACGGGCATGCCGGCAGCCTTCCAGGATATGAAGGAAGCCCACAATGTTGCTATCGATGTAGGCCTGGGGATTGACGAGCGAGTACCGCACACCGGCTTGGGCCGCCAGGTGTACCACTTTATCGATGGGCTGGTCGGCAAAAGCAGTTGCCATGGCCGTGCGGTCGGCCACGTCCAACTTGAGAAAACGAAACCGTTGGAAGGGCGTGAGCTTGGCCAGACGGGCCTCTTTGAGCTGCACATCGTAATAGCTGTTGAGGTTATCCAGACCCAACACCTGGTCGCCGCGCTCCAGCAATCGTCGAGAGACATGGTAGCCGATGAAGCCGGCGGCACCGGTCACGAGTATGACGTGATTCGTCTGGTTCATAGGTTTGGGGTGCTATTTCAGGCCCAAGAGATCAGGCTCCCATCAATATTTCGCATTGCCTCAATCAAACAAAAATGGGGGGGCATAGGTATCAATTTCGACCACAGCAGACTGCTCAATCAGATGGGCTGAGATAATCAAATGATGTCGCGGGACGATTTGATGCAGGGACGACATGGTGTGCGCAATCCTACTTTCAAGGGTTGCGCCATGCTTACGTCGTGGAAGTCAATGGGAACGGTTGATGGAGCAAGGTCTCTGGTCAAAAGACCTAATTCTTTACTTGGTTTTCTTTACATACGCCTTGTAAATTCGCTTGGAGTCGCTGTCGTCCTCTTCAAGCCCCACCATCTCATGGCCGGTCGTCTGGCACCAAGCGGGCATGTCTTTCTTGATCCCTTCGTCATCCGACACGACCTCCAGCACCTGGCCCGGCAGGAGTTCCTTGATCTTCTTGGATGTCATAATGATCGGCATGGGGCAGAAGTACCCCAGCGTATCGAGCTTCACATCGGCTTGTATCATGCACCGCTCCCTTGGAACAGAACTCGACTTCAGATAAACAGATTCACGCTCCCCTGCTTCGCCTCGGCCAAGTAGGTCGTCACCCCGGCCAACTGATCGACGCCTCCAATCAAGGTGTCTTTGGTAATCCCCATCAACCCCATTGTGGTGGTACAGGCAATAAAGCGCACGCCGAGGTCTTGCGCCGTCTCGATCAGCTCCGGAACGCCGGGCATGCGATGTTCCCGCATGACCCGCTTCATCATGCCGGTTCCCAGGCCCCCGAAATGGAAGCGGGATAAAGGCAGGAGTTCCGCTCCTCCCTTGTTGAGCCAGCCGAACATGCGTCGCAGCCAATCTTTCGCCGCACTCGAAGCCCCTTTGCGGCGGATGGCGTTCAACCCCCAAAAGGTGAAGAACATCGTCACCTGCATGCCCATGGCTGCCGCCCCGGTCGCGATGATGAACGCGGCCATCACCCGATCCATATCTCCGCTGAGCACCACGATCGTCACCTTATCAGGCTTCGTCTCTTGGAGCTCGGCCAGTGCTGTAGCTGGTTCGAGTTGAGTCTGACTCATCACGGCACCTCTACTTTCAATTGCCGCCTTGCAGGGTAGCCAGGCAGGCTGCTCGAAGCTTCGTCGGCATGGCTGAAAGGGTATTTTTACTATAGAACGCGATTCTTTTTGTTGTCAAGGCAACCAGACCGGCAAATAAACCCTGGAGCGAGGCCCATTGAGGCCCCACGGCTTCAAA
>CAZKHY010000063.1:0-19743 GCA_964552455.1 uncultured Nitrospira sp. | reverse complement strand
CTAGCACTGCTGTCGCGTCCAGCTCCGCAAAACGTCCTTTTGGTCAAAGGTCAGCACGTACTCACGACAATACGCGTTCCCGGTGTCGACGCCTCCCATGGGGCCGACGGCGCTTCCCCGATACTGGTAGGTCCACGCTGAGCCGCCGGCGGGCAAGGCTTTCGTGCTGTGCGGGGAGCCGAAGCGCCGGGTCACCTCGGCTTGAGTGGCATGGTCGACAGCCTTCTCCAGGTAGGTCACTTCCCACGGCGTACAGGAGACCATTCCGAAGAGAGCCCAACTCAGGATGCTCACCCGCCGCCTGCAATGCCTCACCATCAAGGGTCCTTCATCTCTTCCGGGAAGAGACAGGACAAAGTCAGGAGGCTGCCATTCCACAGTTCCTGACCATCCCATCGCCATCTCATGCATCACCACCGGAGCGATCGATCAGAATCGCTCGGGCCACAGCAGGCTCACTCCGGTTACCGGTGAGCAGCCCGCTCGGGCCGTTCCGGCCGTTCCGGTCGTTCCGGCCTCACCGGCCGGTCGGGTCGCTCCGTCCGTTCCTGCTTCGCGACCTGCCCCATCCGCTCCTCGCGGATGTCTTTGATGAGGTCCTGACGGACTCGCTCGGCGTCTCGGATCACGGGACCTAACTTAAAGCCCAGGTCCTTCGCAATTTTGCCCCATCCCATATGGTCGCTTCGCGACGCCTGGATCTTCGCCAGCGCATCGTTGAAGGTGGGATAGGTCTTCGGATCGGCCTGAGTCAGGTGCTGCGCCATGGCAAGCTGAATGGTGATTTCACCCCAACCCTGCTTTTGAGCACGCATGCTTTCAATCTGGCTCGGTGGCACGTTGAACTGTTTGGCCAGCGTCTGCACCTGGATCGCCGATCCCTTGGATGCGGTGTCCTTGTCAATGGCCGTATGAGCAGCCTGCAGGCGCCCCTCGTCCTGATCGGCTTGGGCCCAAAGCGGCGTGCTCGCCACAAGGACAACGGCGAGGCTACCAAGGACTGCACGAAACAAGTCTTTTGTGATCATCACAGTACCCCCTTTTCCTATCCTCTTCTTATCCCCGATCTCTTGAACAACCACAGAAACCCGTCCCGTCTACCCTCTCATTGCTTGAGCGGCACGGACAGAACGCTATGCCGTTGTGTTCATCGGCCCTAGAACCGAATGCCGAATGTGAGCCCTGGCATCACGGTCGTGCTGTTTCCACGGCCCAGATCGAGATCCGTGAAGTTGAGCAGGAACGTGGTCGTGAGGAAGATCCCCGGATCGACTTTGTAATCGAGTCCGACCCCCAGCGGAATCAGCCACGAGGTGTCGGACCCGCGCATGTCGGCATGGGCGAACCCGAGACCGGCTTGCAGCACGAGCTTCGCCCGGTCGGACGTGTCCGGAATGTCGATCCAGTACTTCCCCTGGCCCGACACGCCGACCAGGGTCATGTCGCCGGTGATTCCCATCTGAAGCAAGGGGCCGAGCGAGACGTTCCGCTCCAGAAACCTGTCCGCATTGAAATTGAACGAGAAGGCGGTGCCGTCCGGGGTGTTGCCCAGGAACCCCACCGCTCCGCCGCCTGACCAGGTGCCGGCCTGTGGCTCCGCCGCCCAGGCCGATGTCCCGCTCTGGACGCTGAATATCCCGATCACCAATCCAGCCAGTACCGCCCGCACGACGACCTTCCGTATCCGTCTCATGGCCCCTCCTTGTCCCGTCGCCCGCCACCGCCGCCCAAACCCTGCTACCAGACTTCCAACCCGGTCAGGATGATATGCACGACCATCCACCCCAAAAGCCCCACTATAATGAGGCGTTCCACGTTCACATGACCCTCCGCGCACAGCGCTCGAAGGACCCTACCAACCGACTCATCGCCTCGGGAGACCGCTCCGTTTCCCCCCTCGTTTCTCCGATGGTTGTGACCGTGAGCGTGCTCTGCGCATCCGCTTCGAGCAGCACCCGA
Source organism: uncultured Nitrospira sp. (assembly GCA_964552455.1). Lineage (GTDB taxonomy): Bacteria > Nitrospirota > Nitrospiria > Nitrospirales > Nitrospiraceae > VGXG01. Next base: position 17,784 of record CAZKHY010000063.1, on the reverse strand, counting down.
TCTCCCGTTCTCAGCATCGTGATCGCCTCGCAGTTAGAGCTGAACAGAATCATCGTCAGACCATAATCGGTTCTGACGGTGACGCTCCCTTCGGACGGGTTAACCCCTTCGATGGTTCCTTGAAACATGGTCGGCTCCACCTCCGGTCTCAAGTCCACCCGGTGCGCCCAAGGAGGTTGCTGGGCTGTTGCATCGGCCAGCCGGGCAAAAGCCGGTGCAGGCAGTTGAGCCAGACCGGCGGTTCCTTCGATTCCTGCACCGATGGTGAGGACCGAGAGCAAGGGCAGGCTCACGGTCGTAACGCTGAAGAATCCCATGGCAGCCTTTCCTCCTTAAAGCCAGGCTGAGAGGGGCCTCGCAGGAGGAAGTCGAGGCGTTTCGCGTGGCGTGGCACACCCGTCACGCCCCTCGCAGCCTGGCACCAGTTCATCCGTTTTATCTGGCACTTTTTCATTCTCGATCAAATCCCCGGTCATGACGGTCGACATCTGGCATGCGCTTTCCAGGGTAAGCAAAGGAAATGCCGGTCTATTTTTCGACGGCTAAATCAAGCTATTTATTTGTTCTAAAAAGATTTTTCACCTATTCACCGTTCCTTGCTGACAAAGGAGACTCTAGGGGCAATGAAGGCAAGAACCTACAGGTTTTTTAAGATGCGCAAACAAAACACTTTGATTTACAATGCTTCATAATTGTATGGATTTCCCTACAGGGGGAAACAGAAAGTCGTCTGCTCAAGCAAGTTACCCTGTATCACCGGGAGCAAGTCCTGTGCGCCTTTCGATTTTCTGGCGCTTAGCCATCGGCTCCCTGACCATCATTCTGGTGGTAGGGGCGGTGAATCTCTACGCCCTCTTCCAGCTTCGTGATGTGACGTCGCTCAGCAGCAAGTTGGTCTCCTATCACGCCCCGGCAATCGAAACGGCCAAACGTCTCATCACCAGCCTCTATGGACAGCTCCTCAACGAAAAGAAATACTGGGCTGTACGCGACCCGGTTTTTCTCAAAAGCTTTGATGAAGAGGCGGAGGATTTCCGCAAAACGTTGACGGGCTTGCGCGACCAGGAGACCGATCTCAACGCTCGCGGCCTGCTTGAGAACCTCCTGCAGTTCCACCGCGACTACCGGTCGCTCTTCCACGGCGATCCCGCACGTCAATCAGCCGGTCTCCCCAGACCCACGGCCGACTATGAGAGCCGGCGGGACCAGTCCATGACCCGGATGACGGATACGCTGGATGCCTATATCAGCCTGCACGAGACCAGAGTGAGCAGGCTGGTGAACGAAGCCCGTGACAGTTCAGTCAGGGCCGAGACGGTTATGCAGCGGCTGGTGCTCGTGGCCATTCTCCTGGGTCTGGCCCTCGCCGGGGTCGCGAGCTATAGCATTCTGCATCCCCTGCGTCGCGTGCAGGAGCACATCCGTCAGATCGGCCAAGGGAAATTCGGCACCACCGTGGATGTCGAAGCCCCGAGTGATTTGCGCGACCTGGTGGACACCGTCAATTGGATGGGGAAGAAGCTGCAGGAACTGGATGATATGAAAGCCGAGTTTCTGGCCCACATCTCTCACGAGTTGCGGACCCCCCTGGCGTCTATTCGGGAAGGCACGCACCTCCTGCTGGATGAGGTGCCCGGTCCCTTGAGCCAGCCCCAACGCGAAGCCTTGCAAATCATGAAGGACAGCAGCGACCGCCTGATCCATCTGATCTCGACGCTCTTGGACCTGTCGAAAATGGAAGCCGGCTTGATGGAATACCGGATCGCACCCACCGACCTCGTACGCGTGGCTGAATCCTCGATGAACAAGGTCCGACTGCTGGCCGAGGCCCAGCATGTCCAACTGGTGGCCAAGCCGGCGCCGGCCCGGCTGTCGGTCCCGATGGACGGCGCCCGGATCGAGCAGGTGCTGGACAACCTGTTCTCCAACGCCCTGAAGTTCAGCCCGGAGGGGACGACCGTGCATCTCCGCATGGAGGTGGACCCGAAGCAGAAGGCCGTGCAGGTCTCGATCTCGGATGCGGGTCCCGGCATTCCCTTCGATGATCTCCCGCATATCTTCGAGCGCTTCTATCAGGGTCGGACCCAGGCCAGACAGGCCGTGGCGGGAAGCGGACTGGGACTGGCTCTGGCCAAGCGGGTGGTGGAAGCGCATGGAGGGCACATCTGGGCCGAGAGCAAAGTCGGGAAAGGCACGACGATCCGGTTCACGCTTCCGCTCACACGACCGGAAGGATCGGCATGAGACGCTTCACGAGACGGGCCGGCCTGGGCCCGCTGCTTCTGCTCGCGGGTCTGCAGGCCTGCACCTCCCCGGGCAGCCGGACGACTCCGTTGTTCGTCCCGGATCAGACCGACGCGCAACGCTTCCAGGCGCTCGCGCGCGCACAGGAGGCCCAACTGAGCACCTGCGCCGAGCGGCGGGCCTGCGACCGCGCGCACTTCATCCGCGCCCTGGCGGCGCTGTATGAGAACCGGGCGGTGGCGGCCCAGCACTTCCGGGACGTGGTCGCCGCGGCCCCGGACGGCCCCCTGGCGTCCTCGAGCCTTCTCTGGCTGAGCGTGCTCAAGGACGCCTCGTCCAACGCGGGACGAACGGATCCCTTGGCGCGGGCGACGGAGCAACTGGTCCGCGACCTCCTGGATCGAGAGTTGACCATCCAGCAACTCACGAAGGAGGTGGATGGAGCGGCGATCCAGGCGCTTCAGCGAGGATTGAAGACCAGGGACAAACAGGTGGAAGAGCTGACGAAGCAGCTCGAAGCCTTGAAGCGCATCGACCAGGAGATGAAAGAGAAAGAAAAAGCCAGGCAGAAGAAATCGGGCAACAAGATCAAGCCGTCACCGGAAAAGGCGCCTCAACCGTAAGCGGGATAAAGGACAAGGCACCATGGAACGCGAACAGATCCTGCTCGTCGATGACGATGAAGGGTTGCTCCACCTCCTCAAGATGCGACTGGGCGCCATGGGGTTTGCCGTCACCGCCTGCCTCACCGGCGAGCAGGCGCTGACCGAAGCCCGGCGGCGGCGCTTCGATCTGGCCATCACCGACCTCCGCCTCACGGGGCTGGACGGATTGGCCCTGATGGAGGAACTCCGGCGCATCCATCCTGATCTGCCGGTCCTGATCCTGACCGCGCACGGCAGCATCCCGAACGCCGTCGAGGCCATGCAGAAAGGGGCCTACGGCTATCTCACCAAGCCCTTCGACGACAAAGCCTTCACGGTCTACGTCGAAAAGGCCCTGGCGCAGCAGCGGATGAGCCGGGAAATCCAACGCCTCAAGTTGCTGGTGAAGGAGCTGTACGGGCTGGAAAACGTGGTGGCCCGGAGCCCCAAGATGCAGACCCTGATGGAGCAGGTGGCGCACGTGGCCGAGACCGACGCCACCGTCTCCCTGTCCGGCGAGACCGGGAGCGGGAAGGAGGTCATCGCACGGGTCATCCATTGCAACAGTCGGCGCGCGCGGGGCCCCTTCATTGCGGTCAACTGCGGCGCCATCCCCGAAACCCTGATCGAGAGCGAGCTCTTCGGCCATGTCAAAGGCGCGTTCACCGGCGCCCAGTTCTCGAAGCGCGGGCTGTTCCAGAGCGCCGACGGCGGCACGCTCTTCCTTGACGAAATCGCGGAGATGCCGCTCGCGCTCCAGGTCAAAATCCTCCGGGCCATCCAGGAGCGTGAAGTCATGGAAGTGGGCGCCACCCGCGCGACCAAAGTGGACGTGCGCATCATCACCGCCACGAACAAGGACCTGGAACAAGCGGTGCGGGCGGGCACGTTCCGGGAGGACCTGTACTACCGGATCCAGGTGGTTCCGCTGACCGTGCCGCCGCTCCGGGAGCGACCGGAGGATATCCCGTTGCTGGCCCAGCACTTTCTTCAGCAGAGCGGTCGCCGGATGAACAAGCAGGTCCGCGGCTTTCTGCCGGAGGCCATCCAAAAACTCATGTGCCATCCCTGGCCCGGCAACGTCCGCGAACTCGAGAACGTGATCGAAAAAGCCGTCATCCTGTCCACGCAAGACATGATCACGGCCGAGCTGATCCCGACGAGTGCCGCCCCCCCGACGGACAACCGCCCCAAACCATTGACCGAGGCCAAGGAGGATTTCGAGCGGGGCTACCTGAAGGACTTGCTGGAACACACGGGCGGCAACATCTCGCGCGCAGCCCAGATGGCAGGCCGGTATCGAGCCGACTTCTACAAGCTGCTCAAAAAATACGGGTTGCACCCCAGCAGCGCGAGAGAGGGGAAGGAGTCGGACCAGGCCACCATGACGGGCGATGAATCAGCCGAGGCCTAGCGGGAGCACGTTGCATGATGACGGAAGGCCCACAGTGAAAACAGCGCCGACAACCGATCCTGGCATCTGGACTTTCCCCCATCCATCCGGTATCGTACCCACCACGCCCCCGTAGCTCAGTTGGATAGAGCAGCGGTTTCCTAAACCGCGGGTCGCACGTTCAATTCGTGTCGGGGGCACCAATTTTTCAAGGGGTTGTGAATGGCTCTCTGGCCTCCCCCCTGCTTCTGCTACCAGTTTGCTACCACTCGCCTCTCCGGCCCAGCCGTCCAGCCGATCCACGGCCCCCTTGTTCCCCAGGGGCAACCATTTCCCGTAGGTGTCCACGGTCAACTGGATGCTGGCGTGGCCGAGTTGCCGTTGAACGTAAGCCACAGACTCTCCCTGCTGGAGCATGAGGCTCGCGTACGTGTGCCGGAGGCAGTGCGGGGAGAAGTGGGGCGGGAGCTTTGCCTTCTTCAAGATCCGGCTCATCACCTTACGAACCTTCCCATCATCCAGCAGCTTGCTGGCCTCGTTCAGAAAGACCCACGGGGGCATCTCTCGCCAGCCCTTCCGCAGCGTTTCAGCCTTGCGGTCAACTTCGAGCCGAGCCAACGTGTCAGCTAGGGGCTGGGAGAGATCTACTGTCCGCCCATGTCCCGATTTCGGCGTCTCCACCTGCCCCTGAGACAGCGCCCGCGCTACCCGGATTTCCCGCCGGAGCACGTCTACATCCTCCCACTGCAACGCCAGAGCCTCACCCATCCGCGTGCCAGTCCCGGCCAGTGTGAAAAACAGAGGGTAGTATCGCGGTTCATGCCGCGCCACGGCTTCAAGAAACTGCCGGCGCTGTTCGCGAGTCATGGCCTTGATCTCTTCCTGACGGGTGGCTTTGGGGGTCACCAGCCGAAGTTGCCGTCCCAACTTCTCCGCCGGGTTGACCACGAGCACCCCATCATCCACCGCAGACCGCAGCATCGCCCGCAGAGCGGCGTGAATGTTCCGCACGGTGTTCCGGGCCAGGGTTTCCCGCTTCTGCGTCGTTGCCTCCGTCTGTGCTTCCTCGGTCAGCGCCTTCGTCCGATCCGGCTGAACCGTCGCCGTCTTGGTCGGACGGACCGGTTTCAGTTCTGAGAGCTTCGCGGCGAGAAACTCCTTAATCCGGCCACGGTGCAGCCGTTGCAGCTTCGTCTCGCCTAAGACCGGGATGACGTGCAAGGTCAGCAGTTCGTCATAGCGGTGGACCGTCCGTGGCTTCACGACCGGTTTAATCAGGTCGAGCCAGCGGGCCTTATACTCGGCAACCGTGATGTTCGGGTCCACCACGGGCCGGGACCATTGCCGGGTCTTGGGCCGCTCCTGATCCAGAAAATCTTCGGCGGCTTTCTTGGTATCAAAGGTCCGCCAGCGTCGAATACCAGCCCCGTCCCGCCAGTCACAGACCCACCTTCCACGGCGTTTGCGTATGCAAGCCATGTTAATGCTCCCTGCGTTTAGGCTTGGCTTGAGCCGCCACAAGCCGGACCAGCCGAGCGATCGGTTCCCCTATTCCCCGCTCATTCCGTTCCCACCGGGCCACCGTATTTTTCGTCACGCCGAGTTGTTGGGCGAGGTCGGTTTGCGTCCAGCCCAACTTCATGCGAATGGCTCTGAGTTCACGTCCGTCCATTTAGGAACAAGTATGCCATTGGCACACCATGAGATCAAGTTATTTTTCCCGGTGTTGCTCGATCCAGGCCAACAGGTCGCTCTTCTTGAACCGGACGTTGCGACCAATCCGCACAACGGGCAACTTCCCCTGCCGGGCCAGTTCGTAGACTCGCCATTCCTCCAGCGTCAGCACCTTGGCTGCGTCCGTCGCCGTGAGCAGCGGAACATCGCTCTGCTCGTGAATGGGGGGGGCCGCCTCCTGCCCGTTCCGCTCGTTCACTCCGGTCCCAACCGGCACTGTCACACAGCGAGCAAGCAGGATGGGCTGCAAGGCAGCGAGCCGCACAAGGAAGTCCATCGCTAATGAAGCGGGAATATCGCGAGCCCGCTCCGGCTCACGGGCGATCTGATCCAGACTAGGCAATTCCGCTAGACTCACTGACGCACCATGTCAACGCTGAGGAGATTTGGTCATCAGAAACCGGGGGACGGGGCTGGTCGAAGGAGCCCACGACCCGCGCCCGCATGATCAGGAGGTGGTTGACCGACCCACCCGCTGGTCACTTCCCCCTTTCACTGTCCTCCTTACGCCTGCTGGAAGTAGGACGACTTCCACCATTCGCCCAAGCCACGCATTGCCGGATCGATCATCATGCTGGCTCGCTGGCCAGCCTCGATCACACTCACGGCCCCTCGCTGAACCTCGGTCCGCAGCGCCTTGGCCATCTGGCCGTCGTTGGCCTTCTGGCCGACGCGCCGCCGGTGGTCGCGCACCCTCACATCCAGTTCGTGGAAGCTCTTCGGGGAGAATCTGCCCGCCTGCATTTCCTTCCGCAGAAAGTCCATGCAGTGAGCGATGGCCGCTTCCACCGCTTCTGGACTGTCTTCCTTCACCGCCGACGTGGCCTGCTTGTGGTTGAGGAACTGGTTGAGCTCCTCCATGACCTCATCGAGCTCTCCGTACGGATTCTTGTCCATCGTATCCTCCTCGGCCTTGTTTGCGACTCGCGCCGGGCCGGCGGACGCCAGTCGGTCCCTGGTGGTCGGTCTTAGGTCACCTTCGCCTGTCCGCTATAGTCCGTGTCCTGCACGAAGGCGGGCATCGTGACGGTCGGCGCTCCCGTATTCCCGCCTTGGGCATCGAGATGCACATGGCCATCGTAGGCCGCCTTGATCTTGTCCAACGCCGCCTTCATCGCCACGAAGTCTTCGCCGGTTGTCCCGCCCAAGTGCATGTGGACACCAGGGTTCGGATTGGTGCTCATCACGGTCACATCATCAGCCTGGATGACGAGTGACCCTGTGACCGTCACCTGTCCATTCTGTCCCACCGTCAGGCTCCAGGCTTGCTCGTATTGCTCGGTCACATTCCCCTGCACCGTCTCGGCCTTGGTGCCTTTGTAAGTCTCGGTCACCGCCTGATCAATGGTTTCGGCCTTCGTCCCCTTCCCGACCACCGTCACATTGCCGGTTTCGTCCACACTGAACAAAGTCCCGCTGGAATGCTTGATGTGAAGCGTGATCGCGGGCTTGGTCGGAATTGAATAGTTGACCGAGCGCCGCCCATCCCCCTGCTGTTCCTGCCGCGTGCGCTGCGCCAGCGTCGTTCCGCTCCCCATCCGCACATAGGTCCCGGAGGGGTGTGAGAGTTCGAGGGTTCCGTCTTTCGCCACCCGCCAGTACACGCCGCTGTCATGATGGCTGATCTGCTCCTCTGGGTTGGCCGTGGCCAGATTGTTGAAGTCCTGATAGAGACTGCCGAGCCAGACCGCCAGTTGATCGGACCCATGCGGAAAGGCAACAACCCCCCAATCACCGATGCGCGGCAAGTCCAAGTCGCCGATATACGGCCCGGCCCGATGCTCCAAGACCTTGGCCTTGAGCCCTCGTGGACGCATCGTTCCGTCCGGTTGTGCATTGGTGGTGATATTCCCGGCGATCGCCATCGCCGGCAGGATCACCTGCACCGCATGATCGGTTGGAGAGACATCCAGGACCCTCGCAACGTAGAGCCCTGGAAAGTGGATAGCGGACGATGGGAGCGGCATCGGCGTCCCCATGCTGGCTTGTGGCTTCATGTGATTGGGTCCTTTCAGCTATTGGGGAAATTGCTGCCCCGCGTGCATCAATCGGCTGTAGACATCCCGGATCGCCGCAGCTCCTTCGGGGGCCGTGAGGCCCGCCTCCCGCAGCAACGTGCTGTAGTGTGCATGGTCATCGAGGCTCAAGCCCCGCGTCAGTCCCAACGTGGTCGTCGCCTTTTCATTCTGAATGAAGTGATGCGAGACGCTCTCAATGTAGAACTCGTGCGGCTGATCATCCACGGAATAATCGCGAAGCCGTTCCCCGATATGGACGTGCGGGAGCAGCTTGAACGTCTTGGTCCCGCTCAAGAAGCGATCATTGAAGACGTGCCAGCTCGCCAATCGCCAGGTGAGCGCCTGATAAAATCCCACGATGGAATCGCCCGGACTGGCGGGATCTTTGAGCAATGTCGTGGCCGGCATGTAGAGTTTGTACCCGTACTTCTGAAACTTGGCCCTGTCGATCACGGGCGAGACCCGTTCAAGCCACTCTTTTTCCTTCAGCCCGATGTAGTGGGGGAACACCAGATAGACGTTGCACTGCTCCAGGTCCGACATGGAGAGCTGCTGATCAAATGGTTCTCCCACCAAGTCATCCGTCCCCGCCTCGTGGACCGGCAGCGCATCCCAGGGCGACACATCGGGCATGACGGTCACCGGGGTCAGGAGCGTCACCGTGTCTCCATTGATCTCCGAAATTATGTGTTCTGAGAGCGCTGTCGCGGCAGGAGCCGGCAGATAGGGGAATGGCGGAGGCCGGAGGATCAACGTCGGCGCGGAGGCGTCCTGTCCGAGCGTCGTGACCGGGACCTTGGCACTCACACCCGCCGCCGGATTGTCCTGCCCCACCACCGTGTCAGCGACCCGCCGCGTATCAAGGAACAACTCATGAAACGGCGGAGACGCGACTTTGGACAGGAAGGACCAGAAGGTCCCTTCCCCTCCCAAGAATTGGTAATCGAAGCCGAGCGGGGTCTCGGTCCCATAGCTTTCCAGCCGATAGGCGAACGTATTCCAGAACTGTTCTTTTGTCCCTGCCACATCCAGTTGAATCCGCATAAACCGTTCAAAGACCTCTTCGAGCAGCCGCTCGATCACGACGTGGGGCGGACCGATGAAGGCCGAGGCTTGGGCAAACGCTTCCATGTTTAAGATTTGCGCGCCGGCAAAACTCCAATATGTTACCGCGCCCGCGCTCATCAGCTTGCCGAAATCCCGTCCCCGGACGACAATCCGTCGTTGGGGGATGCCCTGCGAGGAGAGCCGCGTCGTATCGGTCACCGTATCCACCAAGCCGATCATGACCGTGTGCATCTCCCCTGCACCGGTTGGGGAGTTGGTCGGACCCTGATAGTTCATCATCTGGATCACGACGGTATCCTGCGGGCGGATCTTGTCTCGCCAGGTGAGTCCGGCCTGATCAGTGGCTCGCGTCAATACCAGCTCAAAGCTCCCGGCTGGTGTCCCGGCATCCAGTTGTTTCATGGTCTGACAACTCACGAGGTCCCCTGACGGAGTCGAGCCGTGCCACGGCGATCCGTTCGCCGTGAAGGTGTAAGACCGCTCCTCGCCATGAACATCGATGACACAGACGGGCCAACCCATGACTTACACCATTACCTCTGACCACCCGGGCCGGGTGGGGCCGATCGCCACCGGCATTGCTTGCTGGTTCAGCAGGCGGACCACCAGATCTGTGAGCTGTGCGCCCGGAATCGGGACCTGCTCGCTGCCGTTGGACACTGTAAGGGCGCCCGTGATCTCCACGCGCAGCGGACTGTGTTCCAACCGCATCGCCCCCCGCTCCCCAGGATCAAAACTCATTCGGCGGGCTCGTGCTCGCTCGTCACGGTCGAGCAGGTCAAACCTCTGGGCATGGCCTTTGGGCTCCTGGGCCAGCTGCTCCCACCAGTCCAGCGCCTGAGGCGTCGGGGTCCGGTGATGTTTCTCCGCAGCGGCCATTTCCTCGTCAAACTGCCGTCGCAGGGCTGGCGACAACTCGGCTTGTAGATGCTTGAGTCGAGCCGCGTACCGACGGAGGTCATCATCCGAAAGCGGTTCCTCATCGAATCGGCTTCCAAGCAAGCCGCGCAACGCCGGAGTCGGCACGCTGGCTTCGCGGGCGATCCGTCCGAGGCGATCGGCATTGAGATCCGGGATGGAGCGGCCCGTCGCGGCGGCCAGCCAGGAGGCCGCCGCCAGCTTGGCATCTTTGGTGAACTCGCGGAGGCCTACGGACGCCTCAGCGACAGCCGCCGAGAACGTTTCCATCGTGGCTTTCTCTTGTCCTCGGAGCCGTTCCGGCGTGGTCAACTCGCCCGACGGCGTGATCCCGGCGGCCAGACGGTGGGCCTCCTTCGGCGCTAGGCGGGTCAGCGTGGAGAACAACTCCGGCCAGTCCATCTGCATGGCCGCCTCTCGCGAGACCTTGCCGGTCTTGACGACGGACTCAAACAGGGCGCCCTGCATCTCGACGCGCTTGGATGGGTCCATGCCCGTCAGGGCGTGAAGCAGCAGTTGTGCATGCTGGGGGCTCACCCCTTGGCCAACACCCGCGATCAGCCCGGTCAAGGCCTGTTGCGCCCGCTGACTGGCACGGGGATTGGCGAGCAGGCCGGGAAGCTGCTCCTGAATGAACTGAAACTTATCCACGTCGGGCAGGGCCTCGTAGGCTTTGGCACGGTACCCGGTCAGGCCCAGCTCCTTCGCGCTGGGTACTCCCCCGAAGTATTCGCGCATCGTATTCATCAGCATGGCTTGTGCTTGGATGGTGCGGGGTCGCTGAAACGCATCCAGCAGGTTCGCCATCTGTTGGGAGCCACGTTCCCCCTTGAAGAAGCGGGACTCCCCGCCGGCCAAGAGCGCCTGAAGCGCCCCCAACCCCGCGACGTATTCCGAGGACACCACCCCGAGTTGATCCGCCGACTTCGCCGTCAAGGCGAGCAAGCCTTTCATTGTCTCGCTGGCATCAACCCCTTGCTTCATCCCCTTCTCGACCGCCGCCGCCAGCATCGCCCAGAACTGGCCTTGCTGGCCAGGCTCCGCTGCGCCCCATTGGGTGACTTGCCGCCCCATCCCCGCGATCATCTCCGGGGTGTCTCCGAACCCGTAGGCTCTGGCAAATCGGGCCTGCGCCGCCGTTGCCCGCAGCAGGGATGGCAGACTCGCTGGCATGCCATAAGCCGAGACAATCTTCGCGACATCTTCCCCGGCATAGCCCAATCGCTCGAACTCCGGGCGGACTCGTCCGGGCCGTGGCTCGAAGGTGCGTCGGAGGTTCACGCCCTGCCCCGTCCGACGACCGGTGTTGGCGAATGCGATCTCGATGTCTTCGCTGTAGCGCGTCGCATCACTGGCTTTACCTTCCGCCCAGAGAGCGCCGCCGGTCAGGACCGCTGGGATGGAGATCAGAGGATGGCGCATGGCGAGCATGCCGAGCGCCGAGAGGGCTTGCGTGATCCCCCCACCGGAGAGGGCCTGCTGCGCGGACATCGGGGGCGCTTTTCGGACCTCCGCGAGGATCGCGGTCCAGACGCTGGCACGGAGCATCCCGGAGGAGGAGGCGGGGAGTTCTTCGGGAGCGGACTGGGCTCGGCTCGCGATGATCTTGTCACCCAGCGTCTTGATGATCTCTCGTTGTGCATCCCGCCGTTTCGTCAGGTCCGCCAGCGCCTGCTCGCTCCCTCGCCGCTCTTCCCCATGAAGTGACCGCAGCGCGGCTTCATGTTTAGTGACCTGCTCGTGCAGGTCTTTGTAGATGCGGGCCTGCTCTTTGAGTTGGACATGGTGATCCTGCTGAGCCCGTCGCCACGACCCTGAAGGCCCTGTCAGCGATGACGGCACACCCGTTCCACTGCCCACGCCACCGGAGAACGCAGTCTGGATTTTCACCGCCTGCCGTTGCTGATCCTCAAGAAGCCAATTGGCTTCCTTCAGGTGACGGAGGTCGATCGAGAAGGACGGCGTCACTGAGACCGCCTGCTGGATGCGTTGGGCGGTCTCCTGCGCCTCCCGCTCGAACGCAGCGAGGGTCTGCTTGGCCTGGTCGGCGCTGACCGAGAGCTGGCCGGCCAGCTCGATGGCGAGCTTCGAGGACATCAGCGAGCAACCTCCGTCGCCGCCTCAGCAGGCTGTGAGGGGCTTCCATCGGCATCGCGCAGGGCCACCCAGCGTCCGTACAACTGCCACAGCACGTCCAAGTCCTTGATCCGCTCCGGGGCCGGTGTCCGGTTGAATTCCTTCTCGGTCCCATCCGGCTGCTTCTCGCGCTTGATGTCGTACCACCAGTCCGGGGCCTGCTTGACCACGACGGACAGGGTGGACAACATCACAACAACGCCAGCTGACACGGTGTCCAGTTGGTCGAGCGGAACGCCTCCTCGAAGCCGGGCCTGTGCAATCCCGATCTTGATGTAGTCCGCTCCGCTCGGCAGGATAAGAGTCACGTCCCCCTTGAGCGCGGGGTCCTGTTTGGATGCGACGGTGATGGTCACTGAATCAGTCATGGGCTCCTCCTGTGATGAGATGAACGGTTATTGCGGTTGACCAGCTAGGCGGACCCAGCCGGCCACGTCGGCTTTCAGCGCGTCGTCGAAAAATCCGTCTTGGACAAGCTGTGCCAACTCCGCTTTCGTCGCCTCGGCGATCCTCTGGCCAGGATAGGGCGACACTCTCCATCCCGCCGGTTCTGCTTGACTCATGGTTCGGATCGTCAGGTATTGGCCGTGCCGTTGACGCCCCACGTGCATCATCCCTTCCAAGCGCTGCGCCTGCTGCATTCGCTGCTCTGGTGTGAGCAAATACTGTTTCGTCCGGCGGCTCAGCACAGCATAGGCTTCGGCCCGTGTCAGCCGAGCTTCCGGTTTTGGTCTGACCGATCCATCATCGGACATGGCCGTATAGCCGAAACGTGTCACTCCGCGTGGTGCAGAGACAAAAGGCGTGCGGATACCACGATGAATCGGCGGCCTCCACGGCGTGATCTGTGGTTCCTGATAGAGTCGGTTGATCAGATAGCGCGGCTTGGTTTTCATCACCGCCAAGATGCCTGACGGCAGCACGGGCCCGCCTTCCGCCGATTGCGTGGCATGGCGGAACGGAATGCGCAGGTAAAGATGACCAGCCTTGCTTTTGCGGGCCTTGGTCGCGTGCGGAAGGACGCTATGGAGGTCCATCTCGTCGCCCGGCGTCCCGTCTTCGACCAACGCAGCTTGCGGGCTGGTCGAGAAGATGACGGTCACGACGCGGTCTCCCTCGACGTGCGCGGCGGTCGCATGGATCGATTTTTCGAGTTCTGGCTTGTCTAACCCGACATAGGGGTTGAGACGGAGCGGGCGACCCGTTCGGCCAGGCACGTGCATGGCTCGCTCGATCCAGCGGGAGGCGCCGTGCTGCGCGAGTTCCCCGAAGCGTGTGAGGGTTCGCGGGAATAATTCGCGCACGGCACCCTGTCTCAACTGGCTGATCATGGCATCCACCAGCGGAAGATCGAGACGGACCGTGAGTTTGAACGGCGCCGTCATCTTGCTCTCTCTCCACCGACTACGTGCTTGACCCGATCCGCTGTCCGCTGAAAACCTGTCCAGTCACCCCGCTCAAACGCCCGGTCACAGACATCCAGCGCCGCCATGACCGGCTGGAACCGGGGATCGTCACGGGTGATGCCCGTGATGCAATCCGCCAGCTCACGCCAGACTCGGAGCCAGTCCGGGGTCACTTTCCTCACCTTGCCGGGTGCTCGCTCCAGGAGCTTCCTGGCCTGCTCATCTGGGAGATCCACCGGGACGCCAGGATCAAGGCGCACTTCGCCCGTCGGCCACTTGAGACGGATCGGTTTCTTGACAGCCTCAATCAGCATGCCTCCTCCTCGATGAATAGCTCGTCAGCATCCTGCGTTTCTCTTGTTTCGCTTATTACGGGAGGGGAACCTACAGCGCAGTTCTCCGGCGGGAGGTACCGGCTCCAAGCGTCATACAGACTTTCGCGTGCGTATCCTTTTTGGCTTTTCTCGCCGATCCGAATCTGTTTTGATTCCACTCCGTACGGTTTCAAGAGACTCGCTAACCGTCTAGCATCTAAGGACTTTCCACGGAGGTCCCCCCAGGGGGCTTCCTCAAGATCAATCAGAGCGACAAGGATTTCAGAAGTACACATTGCGTTTCGGTTCGAGAATACGGACCGTAGATCAGACAGCAGCCGGACCCCTAAGCTGCCTCTGTCTCCCGTAGCATCCGAAACAAGCGAAACAGCGGAAACGCGTGCTCGCTCAGGCCAAGGTCCCCCGGCGGCATCGGCGACGGCCAGTAGAGCCTCCCACACATCAGCAGGTCGGTCTGTTATACCAGCGGGCATGACCGGGTTTTGCACGGGGCGAGGGATCTCAGCAGCCCATGCGGCTAGGCGATCCCGGATCTGATTGCCCTCTGGTTCGTGGATGCGCCGACGGTAGGTCTCAACTATCTCAGTCGGAGTCCGCCTGCGCATTCGGATCACCACCGAGCGGGTCAAAATAGTATCTGGCAGATTCCCCAAGCCAGCGAGAGCAACCGCGCAAAAAGCCGGCAACTCCTCAGTGAAGACCTGCTTCCCCCTCACCACACAGCGCCCCGCTTTCGCGCCACGCCGATGCCCGGCGTTGAGGATTGCTCTGATCTCTTCGTGCTCTTTCGCTCTGGGACCAAACACGGTGTCGATCTCGTCGTACAAGATCGTTGGCAGACCGTCAGGATCAGACACCTTGCGAAACAAATACGCGGGAGTTGTATTGATCGCTTCGATCGGGCGAGGGACCAGGGTTTCCGTAATCTCAAGCGCTCTGGTCTTGCCCGATCCGGGCTCTGGCGACAGAAACGCGAGTCGTGGGGTGGACTCCCAGGCGTCCATGAGGTGAGTATGAGCAATCCACAGCGTATGAGCCACGTGAGTGTCCTCGGACGGATAGGCCACGAGTCGACCGAGGAAGGTATGAACCTGGTCGAGAATTTCAGCGGTAGAATCCAAAACTGCCGCCGTGGCGCTGGCGTCCACGATTCGTTGCACGTCCGCGTTCACGCTGCCTTCCTCTCCCTCGCACGTTCGCTCGCTAATCCCCGTGCTCGAATCAGGTATGCCACGTCACCAAGCACGTCCGCCCACTCTATATTGGCATAGGCCTGCCCGACCGCCCTCATCGCAACGTCAAGGTCCTGATCGTTCCAGCCAGAAGGGTTCAGTCCCACAGCCGCTTCCAGAATGCGCTCAGCCCTCAGCCTGAGGTCGAGAGCCCGATCATTGAATTCGCCAGCTACCTTTCGCCAGGCGTGGTTCATTGGTCGTAACCGAACCGGCTGCCGGAGCCGCTGGCCGCTCCGGTCAGCGTCATAGAATAAATCCCGTACCTTGATGCTGAGCGCCGACGTGATTTCGTTCAGAGTGCAGCCGGTCCAGCACTTCACGAGAAGACCACGCTCTCCCTCACGGATAGAAAGAGACGGACTCCGGTCGTCGTGAGCCGGGCATCGAGCAATGTAGCCGCGTCCAGATCGGCGGACGGCCTGCAAGCGATCTAGCAAATCTTCAACGTGCATCAACCGCTCCTGGTTGCGCTTGTTTGTTGCGTACCGCATCGGGAAGAGCAGCGATCGCAGCGTGATAATCAATTAGAATCTTCTTCCCGAACCGCTTAGCAGGAAGTCTTCCAGCTTTTATTTCTCGGTAGACTTTGACCGCGCTGACCGGGACAACTTCTGTGAATTGCCTGACTGTGAGCAGTTCAGTCATTTTGATCCCCCGCGCTTTTTCATGGTCTGCGCACGTCGCGTGTTGCACATCATGACCCTTACCACAGTTTCGAGCGATTGCATCTATCGCCTGTCCCATGTGTCCAACAAGTCCCTTCTGACCGCTTCACCAGAACCGACATTTATGTTAACTGGAGCGCGTCCGACACTGAGAGACCGTGGTGCCGGAGGCGAAGGCGTGACGGGAAATCGTGGAACGGAAATGAGGGATGGAGGAGGGGTTATTCGTGCTATCGGTTCAGCCGATCAACCGTCTCTTGGAGAGCTTGCACAGAATCTTTCGTGATCCAGCAGCGTCGGGTTCCGTCCTTCCGAATAGCCGTGAGAATACCTCGGTCGGCATATCGATAAACCTGCCACACGGACAGCCTGAGACGCCTTGCGGCCTGGTGAACGGTGACCGACGGCGGGTGTTTGGCTTGAATGGGACGGACCGGTTTCTTGCCAAGCGAGGAGCGCAACGCGTCGATCATCGCCTTGCGCTTCTGGACGTCTTGAAGCTGGTCAGGGGATAGCTTGCGGCGGCGCGGAGGAGCGGGCCGCCTAGCTGTTATCTTCGTCAAATGACGCGACATCAACGCTCCAGGAGGCTCATCGAGAGGAAGGGGGCGCGGCGTCCAGGACATGCCGCCGACCGGTTCATGAGGCCGGTCGTTGCCCCCGGTGAGAATACGTCATGACTCCAGAACGGTCAACGGATGGCCTTTGAGAGCACTTCGTCCGGTTGGCGCTGCGCAAAGGCCAAGCGATGCCCCCGCTCCGTCAATCGCTGGAGATACCGGACCGTCGTCAGCAACGTCAGCCCCTCGTCCTGAACTTCCGTGGGGTAGTCATCATCCAGCAGGCGGTGCCCTATAGCCTCCACCGTCATGGTCACGATCAGATCAATCGTATCGAACACGTTATGCACGTCGCCGACGGTCCCCCGCAGAGGATGCTCAACCTCAGGAATAGGCATCGCCTTCGTGGTTTCCTGTGACTTCACCTTGGCCTGATATTCGCCGAGCGGTCCATCGTTGTAGTACACCATTCGCACAAGATTGAGTCGAGACGGGTCTTGGCTAGGATGTTTCTGACGAAAGTCCTCGATCGCCCTTTCCAGGCTTGAGCAATAGGCGGTCAGCGCGTCCTCGGGATCCGTCCCAGGGCATCCCTCTGAATCGCACAGGCCGTAGAAGGTCGCCTTCTCTCCCACAGACAGCATGGTGGTGTCGCTCTCTTTGTAGTCCATGTTCAGCCCTCCCTGTTCGTATGTGATGTGCATGGCGCACAGCGCCCCCCTTTCACCAACCGTAGAAACCCATTCCGTCGCGATGTTGGACTCTGGGCATTTACATTCTCACCAGTCTGACTGGCAGCATGTTCTCGACGCTCCTGGGTTGCTGGACCAATGATCAAATGTGGCTTCGGTTCGTGTACGAGAAACAGATCCGGGAGACACCCATGCGCGAGGGTGGCGTTGTGGGCCGCCAGGATCGCGGCGTTAACGGTGCGCTGGACCCGATCCGCGCAACTCACGCGGCCTGGCGCATTCTGGTAAAGAGATGCGACCAATTCCTTCAGCGCCCAGTTGGCCACAGATGAGAGCCGGAACATGCGGCGCTGTCCGTCCGGCTTCCAGCCCTTCCGCCTGGTCTTCTTCGGCAGGCTCGCCCCCATCCGCTTCCTTGCCGCTGTTGCCGTCGCGCTATCGCCATTCTGGCTTCTCATCCCTTGCCCTCCTTGTGTGAGAGATGTAAGGCGATCCGCCCTATCCAGTCTGCTCGTGTCGGCATATAGTGCAAAAGGAAGGGGAAGGCAAGGCCTCCAAAAAATTCTTGAAATTTTTCGGTTGCGGTGATAGTTTGCATGTCACTTTCCTTCTGTAAACCTTGACGTTCGGAACAATTCGGAACATTCAGAATATTGAAGGTTGGTCCAGTTTCCAAGGAACAGTTCCATGTCGATTCATACCAGAAAACCCGCCCGCGTCCGCAAGCTGACCTCCC
>CAZKHY010000062.1:18281-19792 GCA_964552455.1 uncultured Nitrospira sp. | reverse complement strand
GTGTTTCACCGCGACGAGCCAGGCGACAGGTCACTATAAACCTGTCGCCTGGTTCTTTTTTATCGGTGCGAGGTCAATTTGGGAGGTGTGGCGTGGCCTGAGCGACCATCCGCCGTGGTAAGTTACTTTCGTCATGAATGTGACGCGGCATAGGAACAACGGATGCGGCGCAGAACGGGGCGAAGCGTTCAGGCGACGGATTTCAAGCGATCCGTCGCCTGATTTCTTTTTTTATTGGGTGCGAGTTTCTAAGAGGTGGGACATGCCGTGAGCAGTCGTCCGCCGGGAGCGGCGGGGTCCCGCCCGCCGGCCGAAGCCGGAAAGCCGGTACTGACCGAGGCACCATGGTCGCAAGACCATGGCACGAGAGAATACCGGAAGGCCATTCCGGTTCGAGCGGCGTGGAAGGGGTGCCGCGGAGGCGCCGGAAGCGACACGGTATGTCCCACCGACTCCGCTCTTTTCGCAGGTCGAGCCGGAGCCACAGAGCAGGCAGGACCAGCCCCCGTCCCGCCCTCTGGCAGCCGCATCCTGAGTTTCCACGGGAGGCGAAGCCGCTTCCCCGGTGTCGTTACACCCACCACAAGCCTGTCCACCGTAAGTAGTGGTCTTTGGATAATTGACAAGCTTTTCGAAACCGCAGAAAATCGCGCTGCTCTTCGGTGCTCGGTGGGTTTGGTTGAAGACGCCGAGACACCAGTGCCGTGCACTCATGATCGCAAGGAGGGTGGATAATGAATCGACGAGCGATCAATCGGCGCGAGGCGATCAAGCAGACGTTCGCGTGGTGCATCGGAGCTGCTGTGGGAGGGAACCTGCTCTCCGCCTGCGGACCGGGCGATCCGCCCCCGCCCTGCGAGCCAGGCTACGACGACCCGGCCATCGGCTGGGGGCCGAACATCCTGGCGCCGGTCTTCTACGGGTACGCCGACTACAACCCCAGCGTGGGCGCTCCCGCAAACCTGCGCGTCTATTATCCGAGCCTCGACGGTGCCCCGCAATGCGCGCCCTTCCTCACCGGTTCGGGACACTTTCCGCTGGTGATGTTCCTCCACGGGGCTTGCGGCGCCGCAGAGCTCCACTACACGAAGTGGTCTCGATTGCCTGCGGTGCTCGCCCGGTCCGGCTTCGTCGTGGCCATCCCGGACCTCTCCGGCATCGGTTACGCCTGGGACTTGAACAACACCACCTATGAGCTCATCGGGAAGGTCATGGATTGGATGCGGACCACCTGGTCTCATAGCAAGTACCTGATGCCGCCGCCGATCCTCGGGATCGTCGGCCATTCCTACGGGGCCCTCCACGGCGCGCAACTGGCGCTCACGATCCCCGCGACCGCCTACGTATCGCTCGGGGGCGTTTGGAACGACTGGCCCAGCGTCCCGCCGCCGAACCCCCTCAACAAGCTGACTATCCCCAAGCTGATCGCCCGGGGAACCGGCGCCACTCAGGAAGGGCTGAACTTCAACGCCGTCCCCTCGCCGAAACACCGCCTTGTCTTTCCCAATGGC
>CAZKHY010000062.1:2459-18181 GCA_964552455.1 uncultured Nitrospira sp. | reverse complement strand
TGGGTGACTTTGTCCTCGTCGAAGAGCTCTTCCATCTCGGCCGCGATCATGTCCCGGTCGTTGGGGACCGAGACGAGGGGAATCTCCTTACGGGTCTTGGACTCCGGGGCCGGCTCGGCCTGTGTCTGTTTGACGGGCTTGTCCATGAGGAATAGTATACACCAATCGGAGGGGACGCGTTGGGTTATTCGAAGGCTTCCAGCGAGGACCGTTCCGGAAACTGGTGCTTGCAGGCCTTGCAGGTTACGAAATAGATGGCTTCGCGGACCGACATCATGATGCGGAAGTCCAGCTCCACGCCGCGATGCTCGCAGGCGGGGCAGGTGATGTCCTTGAGCCGGTAGGGCACGTCCGGCTGGGTCCGTTGGTAGAACTCCATGTCGGTGTGGACGGGAAAGGTGTAGCGGCACTTGAGGCAGGCGCCTTTCCATTCTCCGTCCGGCTGCATGGTCCGGCGGTCGATCATGAACCCGCTCGTCTTGCAGATCGCGCAGCGGACCGTGCTCAACCGGGACTCGACTTGCTCGACGGAAAGGGCCATCTCGGGACGTTCCTCCATTCGCTCGACAAACGCGCCTGTGGCCTCAGTATACCGGCTGGTCCGGCCTTCTGCAACGGCGCGGGCGGCGGTCCTTCGCCGGCCGGCCTCGGTTGACGGCCGTTTGGAACTCGGTATATAAAAGCCCCATGCATTTCGTGAACGAGTCCCTGATGGTCGGCAATGTGGACGATGCCCAGAAGCCGCCCCCGTTCGTCCACGGCGTGCTTTTTCTGTCGGGGGAACACAAGATCACGCCCCCCCGCGGGGTGGCCTATGCTTACATCCCGCTGAAGGAGTACGGGGAAGCCGATCCGAAGGACGTCAAGGCCGCCGTGGATTGGCTTGAGAAGCAACCTCCCGCCAACAAGCTAATGGTCTGTTGCCGGGCCGGCATGGGGCGGTCGGTCTCCATGGTCATCGCCTATCTGGTCTGTGTGAAAGGGATGAGCTATACCGAGGCGGAGCAGCTCATGAAGGCGCGGCGCCCCGGCGCCACCCCGATCCCCAGGTTGAAAGAGACGATCGAGAAGGTCAAGCAGATGAGGGCAGGTCATGGGCAGAGCCAAGGCCAAACCCCGGGCCAGGATGCGGCACAGAATCAGCCCCCCAACCCGCGCTGGCACTGAGTCTCCCCGCACCGTCTTTCCCGCCCTCCAGGGTTTGCAAGCTGCGATCGCCTCCTGCACGACCTGTCCCTCGCTGAAACCCTGGCGCCGGTTCGACTGGGATGCGTATGGAACCCCTTCCACCGGCTATCTGCTGGTGGGGGAAGCCCCGGGCTACCTGAGCTGGAAAAAGCGGCGGCGCTTCACCGGTCCGGCGGGAATGTTGATCAGGCGCGCCCTGCGGCTGGTGGAACATCCACGCTACCGGGACCTGGAAGACCTCTTCTACATGACCGATGCCGTCAAATGCCATCCCTCGCCGCCGGACAATCCGGCCTCCAACCGGGTGCCGCGGCGGACGGAGAAGGAGGCTTGCTCTCAGTATCTTGTGCGGGAAATCCGGGCGCTGGCCCCCTCGGTGATCGTCGTGTTCGGCAAGGCGGCGGCTGACGGGGTGGCGCGGGCGGTGACAAAGGCGTCGGGGAGCGGGTCCCTCATGCCAAGGGTCCTCTCGTTTCCCCATCCATCCCCGCGCAATCAGCGGACGATCCTGAAACAGTATGCGTCGATGCGCGCCTTCGAGCGAGCCCTTGCGGACACCTTTCGCGAGCTGATCGCCGGGCTGGAGGCTCGAGGAGACGTGAAGCGTGAAGCGTGAAGCGTGAAGCGTGAAGCGTGAAGAAAGACGGGCTTCTTACGAACGACGAGATACGCTTCACGAGATACGAGGATCGAGACGATGCCGGAATTGCCTGAAGCGGAAACGGTGACCCGCCAGCTCCGGGCCCGCATCCTCGGTGCGACCCTCAAGGACTGTTGGGTGGGACGGGCTGACATCGTACGGGCCGGGCTCCCGACGCTGGACTGGTACAGAGGCACCAGCCTGTCCCGGATCGAACGCCGGGGGAAGAGCGTCGTTCTGTCGTTTTCAAGCCGGAACGAGACGCGGTATCTCGTGGCCGAGCTGGGCATGACGGGGCTGCTGTTGTTCGGGCCGCCGGCGCCGGGCTATCGCAAACACACCCATTTGATTCTGTCGCTGGCCGGTGGCCGGGAGTCGGAGCTGTGTTATTGGAACCCCCGGCGATTCGGCCGGATCTACCTGCTGGACCGTGCCGGCCTCGATGCGTTCACGGCGAAACGGTTCGGCTGCGATCCCCTCGTGGTCGCCTGGGACTCGTTCCGAGACCTGGTGAAAGCCCGTCGCGGCCGGTTGAAATCCTTGCTCATGCACCAGCAGGTGATCGCCGGAATCGGCAACATCTATGCGAACGAAATCCTGTACCGGGCCCGCCTCCATCCCTATCGCACGGCCGGCCGGTTGCGCGAGCAGGCGATCAGGAAGCTCTATGACGTGATGCAGGAGGTCCTGGCCGATGCCATCCA
The DNA here is from genome assembly GCA_964552455.1 of uncultured Nitrospira sp. GTDB lineage: Bacteria > Nitrospirota > Nitrospiria > Nitrospirales > Nitrospiraceae > VGXG01. Next base: position 15,649 of record CAZKHY010000062.1, on the reverse strand, counting down.
GGACGGCGGCTCCAGCGTGAGGGATTTCATCGCTCCGGACGGCACCAAAGGGAGCTATCGCAAGCGGCACCTGGTCTACGACAAGGCCGGGCAGCCCTGTCCGTCCGGCTGCGGCAAGGTCATTCAGCGGCTGGCCGGCGAGCGCAGCTCCTTCTACTGTCCTGCCTGCCAGCGGAGATGAGCGCGACGTTCACACTTTCCGCTGGAAGTGCCTCTCGAAGCTCTGATGCCACCCACTCCCCTTCAGCCTGACTCATGGGACATTCCGCCCTCCTTCAATTATCCGGTCGGATACGCACCGTATCTTTCCGTGTGTCTTGGAATGAGGCCCATGTTCTTTTTGGCCTGGCCTGCCGATGGGCGGGAAGGGTTCTCTTCGATGAATCAAGGTCTTTCCGTCCGCTGTCTGTACCCCTGCCGCCTCCATATGGATGGCATAAGAGATGCTGGGGAGATAGTGGGACGAGGGGGGTTGTTCTGAGTGTGTGGGCTGGGACCATGGAAACTCCGGAAGCTCCAAAACTGATACAGGACTTTATCCATGCCTGCGCCCTTATGGCATCCATCCTCAAAGACGGACGCTCCCTTACAAGTCTGGAAACGCATTTACTGGAAGCTCATCTGAGGCAAGTGACGGCTGAGTTGAAAATGAAAACGATGCGTGAGCGGCAAGCAAACGACACAATGGTCAAGCGGCCACACTGTTTGGAAGGCCGCCAGCCCGATGGTTCGCACTCTGTCCGGGAAGGAGGGCAGAACAAAGGAGTCCATCCATGATTATCTCGATCATCAACCACACAAACGGGAAGATCAGCGATGTGGAGTTGCAAGGCGTGATCCGGGCGATCAACCGGCAGATCGCCGAGGATTACGAGCCCTACTGGCACATTGGGGCGGAGCTGCGCCTGGAGGGAAGGATCGGCAAGGCCCCCCAGCACAACACCCTCGCCGAGATGCGCGGGGATGCCGTGCTGTATCTCTGGGACAAGGTGGATAAGGTGGAAGACGCCCTGGGCTACCACGACATGAACAATCGCGGCATCCCGTACGGGTTCGTGTTCACGGAAATTTCGAAGGAACTGAAAGAAAACTGGACGGTGACCCTGTCCCATGAGGCGCTGGAGCTGATCGGCGATCCCGAGGTGAATCTTCTCGTGGCGGGCCCGCATCCCGATCCGGCCGAAAAGGGCCGGACGGTGTTCCACTGGTACGAGATGTGCGATGCCGTCCAGGGCGATGCCTATGAGATCGACGGCGTCGAGGTCTCCAACTTTGTGCTGCCGCTCTATTTCACCGGCGGCGAAGAACAGGGCGGGCGGAACGATTTTCTGGGGACGTCGGATAATGGCAAACCCCTGCGCTCGTTCGGAGTGAGCGCGGGCGGATACGTGGGGTTTTACGATCCCAAGACAGGCAAGGATGGGGACTATACCGCCGACCAACGGGCCCGGAAGCGCCTGGAGATCAAACGTCAGGCCGGGATGGCCCGTCGAGGGGTCCGCTACAAACGGTTTGAAGCGAGCATGAGAGGAGTCAAGCCGCCGAGTGGCCGGAAACGATAGGGCCATGGGCGGGACTCGGACCGGCTGCATGTGAGGAGAGCTGCCCATGCCCAGCTATCAGCTTGGCTCCAAAGGCAAGGAAGTCACCCGTGTTCAGGCCCGGTTGAAAGAACTGGGGTTCTATACGGGCCCGCTCGACGGCGACTTCGGCGGGGGAACGGAAAGCGCGGTCAAATCCTTCCAGAAGGCCGAGTCGCTGACTGTTGACGGGATGGTGGGGCCCCGAACCTGGGCGGCCCTCTTTCCCGAAGAAGAAATCCCCGCGCCGGCCATTCTTGCAAAGCCGGTGGCTTATCGGTGTCTGGCGCTGACCGGCTCTTTTGAGACGAACGCACCGGCTCCGGACTGTTTCGCCGGGCTGTCCGGCGACTTCGACGGCCAGGGAATGAGTCTGGGCGTCTGCCAGTGGAACATCGGCCAGGGGAGCCTGCAGCCTCTGCTCAAGAAAATGGATCAGGAGCACCGCGACATCGTCCTGGGAGTGTTTCACGACGACTACCCGGTGTTTACCGTGTGGCTCAATGCGGATCGGGACGAGCAACTGAGCTGGATTCGCCAGCGCCAGGACCCTGTGAAGCACCGCCTGGTCGAACCCTGGCACGGATACTTCAAGGCGCTGGGGAGGACCGAGGAGTTCCAGCAGATCCAGATGGAGGCGGCGAACAAATTGTTCACGAAGGCGAAGGCGCTCTGCCGGAAATACGCTCTTCGATCTGATCGGGCGGCGGCGTTGTTGTTCGATATCCTGGTCCAAAACGGGAGCATCGGATCGGTGACGGAGGCCCAGATTCTCACGGACTTCAGCAGGGTTGATCCGACCCTCTCGGAGGATCAGAAGGAAGTGGAACGGATGAAGATCATCGCGAACCGGCGGGCCGAAGCGGCCAAGGCCGAGTGGGTGGAAGATGTCCGGACTCGCAAACTGACCATTGCCCAAGGGGAAGGCACCGTCCACGGGAGATACTACAACCTCGAAGAGCAATACGGGCTCGGACTGAAAATGAATTAAGGATGGATCAGCGCCTTGGGGCGCGGAATGACCAGTTCCCTCCCTTGACACTTCCACTCGACTTTCCCTATAGTTATCGGTCCGCCTTAGCGGCTGCGGAACTTGGCCGACCCCTCGTGACCAGCCTGCGATAGGGCCTTTGCCCTGGCGAAATGGGCCTTTTGGTTGATTGCCAGAAGGCAGGATTCTCTCTATTATCCAGCGGTTCCATTAGATTGGTCGGTCCGGTTCGCTGCCGGTTCAGTAAGGAGAAGACTCCCCATGGCGAAAGTGCTCGAAGGGCCCGGGATGGGCCTGATGAAGAAGTGGGGCATCTCGGTGCCCCACTATGTCGTGGTGACTTCGGTCGAGCAGTTCGAGGAACTCGCGAAGGCCAACGACTGGATGCAGAAAAGCAAGCTGGTAGCCAAGGCGCATGAGGCGCTGGGTTCCCGCTTCAAGCTGGGGCTGGTAAAGGTGGGGCTGGACCTGGCGGGGGCCAAGACCGCCGTCAAGGACATGCTGGGCCGACAGGTCGGCAGCATCACCGTCTCACAGGTCATCGTGTCGGAGATGGTGCCTCACAAGGAAGAGTATTATGCGGCGGTGAAGTCCACGCGCGAGGGCACCGACGTGCTGGTCGCCAACTGCGGCGGCATCGAAGTGGAGTCCAACTGGGATCGGGTGAAGCGTCTGCCCGTCGAAGTCGGCGCGACCCCGTCGGCTGACGCGCTGGAAAAATTGGCCAAGGAGGCGGGATTTACCGGCCCCCTGACCAAGAAAGTTGCGGACTTCGCCGGAAAGCTCTTCGCCTGTTTCGACAACGAGGATGCCCAGTATCTGGAGGTGAACCCGGTCGTGGCCCGCGAGAGCGACGGGGAACTCGTAGCCTTGGACGCGGTGACCCTGCTGGACGCGGACGCCAAGTTCCGGCACCCGGACTGGAATTTCCAGTTCGCGGCCGAGTTCGGGCGGGCCTACACGAAGAACGAGCTGGAAGTCATGGGCGTGGACTCCAAGATCAAGGGCTCGGTCAAGTTCATCGAGATCCCGGGCGGGGATACGGCCATGCTGCCGGCCGGCGGCGGGGCCAGCGTCTATTACTCGGATGCGGTCGTGGCCCGGGGCGGCAAGCTGGCGAACTACGCCGAATATTCCGGCGATCCTCCCGACTGGGCCGTGGAGGTGCTGACCGACAAGGTCTGTTCGCTGCCCGGCATCAGGAACATCATCGTGGGCGGGGCCATCGCCAACTTCACCGACGTGAAAAAGACGTTCGGCGGCATCATCGCCGGGTTCCGCAAGGCCAAGTCCGAGGGCAAGCTGAACGGGGTGAAGATCTGGGTGCGCCGCGGCGGGCCGCGTGAAAAAGAAGGCCTGGACGCGATGCGGGCGCTGCGCGATGAAGGGTTCGACGTCCACGTCTTCGACCGCCACACTCCGCTCACCGACATCGTGGACAAGGCGCTGAAAGGGAGCAATTAGCGATTAGCCATCGGCCGTCGGCGTGCCTGCTGACCGCTGACCGCTGAAGGCTTCATTGCTGGAGGTTGCATGAGCATTCTGGCGAACAAGGACACGCGGGTCGTCATCCAGGGCGGCGCGGCCGGGCTGAACGCCGCGCGCCGGATGGCGGAGTTCTGCTACATGGTCAAGCGTCCGCTGAACGTGGATGCCTTCGTCTACCCGCCGGACGCGGGTAAGACGAACGAGGTGCCCTACGGGAACGGCCTGCTGACGATTCCGGTCTACAAGAGCGTGGCCGAGGCCACGGCCAGCCATCCGCAGATCAACACCAGCCTCGTCTACATCGGCGCGGACCGGGCCTGTGCGGCCGGGATGGAGGCGCTGAACGACGCCAAGATCCAGGTCGTCTCCATGATCACCGAAGGGGTGCCGGAGAAGGACGCCAAGCTTCTGGCGCGCCATGCCGTCAAGCTGGGCAAGACGTTCAACGGGCCCTCCTCGATCGGCATCATCTCCGCCGGCTCCTGCCGGCTGGGCGTGATCGGCGGGGCCTTCGACAACCTGGTGGCCTGCAAGCTCTATCGCGAGGGGTCCTTCGGGGTCATCACCAAATCCGGCGGCCTCTCCAACGAGATCATCTGGATCTGCTCGCAGTTCGCCGACGGCATCACGACCGCGATCGGCATCGGCGGCGACGCCTACCCCGGCACCGATTACGTCTCGTACCTGGAAAAGTTCGAGCAGGACCCCCAGACCAAGGCCGTCGTCATTGTCGGCGAGATGGGCGGCGATCTGGAGGAGCGGGCGGCGGAGTGGTACGGGGCCAAGAAGCGCCGGGTCAAGCTGCTGGCGGTCGTGTCCGGGTTCTGTCAGGAAAGCCTCCCCAAGGGCATGAAGTTCGGCCACGCCGGCGCCAAGGAGGGCATGAAGGGGGAGGGCTCGGCCCGCTCCAAATCGGATGCGCTCAAGAAGGCCGGCGCCGTCGTGCCTGACACGTTCGGGGCCCTGGGGCCGGCGATCAAATCGGTCTATGAGGAACTGGTCAAGAGCGGCCAGGTCCGGCCGATCCCGGACCTCAGCCCGGCCGACGTGCCCAAGCTGCCCAAGACCGTCGAGGAAAGCATGAAGGCGGGCGAGGTGATGGTCGCGCCGCTGATCAAGACCACGATCAGCGACGACCGGGGCGACGAGCCCTGCTACGACGGCTATCCCGCCTCCGAGCTCATCAACAAGGGCTACGAAATTCCCCACGTCATCGGCCTCCTCTGGGACAAGCGGCTGATCAGCAAGCAGGAAGCCGAGATCATCAAGCGCATCATGATGCTGTCGGCGGACCACGGCCCCTGCGTGAGCGGCGCCCTCGGCACCATCATCGCCGCCTGCGCCGGGATCGGCATGTCCCAGTCGGTCGCGGCGGGCCTCATCATGATCGGTCCCCGCTTCGGCGGCGCCGTGACCGATGCGGGCCGCTACTTCAAACACGCCGTGGACAACAAGATGACCGTGGACGACTTCCTGGCCTACATGAAGAAGAACGTCGGGCCGGTCCCCGGCATCGGCCACCGGGTCAAGAGCGTCCGCAATCCGGACAAGCGCGTGAAAGAGCTGGTCGGCTACGTCAAGAGCCTGGGCCTCAAGACTCCCCACCTGGACTTCGCGCTGGAAGTCGAGAAGGTGACCTCGGCCAAGAAAGAGAACCTGATCTTGAACGTGGACGGCACGATGGCGGCGGTGCTGGTGGACATCGGCTTCCCGGTGGACAGCTTGAACGGCTTCTTCATCCTCTCGCGCACGATCGGGTTGATCGGCCATTGGGTGGACCAGAAGCGCCAGGAGAGCCGGCTGATCCGTCTGTTCGATTACCTGGTCAACTACGCGGCGCCCAAACGGCGCGAAGTGCCGCCGCTGAAATAGGAAGCCGTCAGCTGTCAGCCATCAGCAGTCAGCTGTCGGTGGAAGGACCCGCAAGATCGGAGATATATTCAAGCTGATAGCTGAAGGCTGAAAGCTGATTGCTCGACTAGAGGGAGAACATCCATGTCGGTCGATATGGTTAAAAAGATATACGCCAAAATGCCCGGGATCGTCGAGAAGGCCCGGAAGAAGTTCGGGCGCCCGCTCACGCTGGCCGAGAAGATCCTGGTCTCCCACGCCGACAACTTCGACGGCCAGGCCTGGGAGCGGGGCAAGGCCATGCTGGCCCTGCGGCCGGATCGCGTGGCGATGCAGGACGCGACCGCCCAGATGGCCATGCTGCAGTTCATGCAGGCGGGCAAGAAGAAGGCCGCGGTGCCGAGCACGATCCACTGCGACCATTTGATCCGGGCCGAGATGGGCTCTGAGAAGGACCTGCTCCGTGCGATGGACGAGAACAAGGAGGTCTACAACTTCCTGGCCTCCGCCGCCAAGAAATACGGGATCGGGTTCTGGAAGCCGGGGGCGGGCATCATCCACCAGGTGGTGCTCGAGAACTACGCGTTTCCGGGCGGGCTGATCATCGGCACCGACTCGCACACGCCGAACGGCGGCGGGCTGGGGATGCTCGCGATCGGGGTCGGCGGCGCGGACGCGGGCGAGGTGATGGCCGGCCTGCCCTGGGAAGTGCTGCATCCGAAGCTGATCGGGGTGCGGCTGACCGGCAAGCTGAGCGGCTGGGCTTCGCCGAAGGACGTGATCCTGTACCTCTGCGGCCTGCTCACCGTGAAGGGCGGCACCAACAAGATCGTGGAATACTTCGGTCCCGGCGCCGAAACCATCAGCGCGACCGGCAAGGGCACCATCACGAACATGGGCGCCGAGCTGGGCGCTACCACCTCCGTGTTCCAGTTCGACCAGAAGATGGTGGACTACCTGAAGATCACCGATCGGGCCGACATCGCCCAACTGGCGCTGGCCAACAAGGCGATCCTGACCGCCGATCCGGAGGCGATCCAGTCTCCGGAGAAGTACTATGACCAGGTCGTCGAGATCGACCTGTCCAGGCTGGAGCCCCACGTCGTCGGGCCCCATACGCCGGATTTGGCGAGGCCGATCTCGAAGATGGCCGCCGAGGCCAAAGAAAAGGGCTATCCGGTCGAGCTCAAGGCGGCGCTCATCGGAAGCTGCACCAACTCCTCCTACGAGGACATCAGCCGGTCCGCGCACATCGCCCAGCAGGGGTTGAAGGCGGGGCTCAAAGCCAAGGCGGCGTTCCTCGTGTCGCCCGGCTCGGAGCGCATCTACCACACGATGAAGCGGGACGGGTTCATGGAGTCCTTCGAGAAGATGGGCGCGACGGTCCTGTCCAATTCCTGCGGCCCCTGCATCGGCCAGTGGAAGCGGGCCGACGGCGTCAAGGGCAAGGCCGATTCCATCGTCAGCTCGTTCAACCGGAACTTCCCCGGCCGCAACGACGGCATCAACGAAACCCTGTCGTTCCTGGCCAGCCCGGAGATCGTGACCGCCTACGCCTTTTCGGGCGACCTGACCTTCGATCCGGTCCATGGAACCCTGAAGGGAGCGGACGGCAGGGAATTCAAATTCCAGCCCCCGCAGGGCGAGGAACTGCCCGCCAAGGGCTTTGCCAAGGGCGAAGAGGGCTTCGTCGCTCCGGCGGAGAACGGCGAGAACCTGACCGTGGACATTCCGCCGGCCAGCGAGCGGCTGCAATTGCTCCAGCCCTTCCCCCGCTGGGACGGCAAAGATTTCGTCAAGCTGCCGCTGTTGATCAAGACCAAGGGCAAAACCACGACCGACCACATTTCCCCGGCCGGGCCCTGGCTCAAATTCCGCGGCCATCTGGACAAGATCAGCGACAACATGTTCCTGGGGGCGACGAATGCCTTCTTCCCGGAGGCCGGGAAGGGGACCAATGTCCTGACCGGTGAGACCGGCCAGACCATCGCCCAGATCGCCCGGGCCTACAAGGCCAAGGGCATCGGCTCGGTGGTGGTCGGGGACGAGAATTACGGGGAGGGCAGCAGCCGCGAACATGCGGCCATGTCCCCCCGGTTCCTGAACGTGAAAGTGGTGCTGGTCAAGAGCTTCGCGCGCATCCACGAGACCAATCTGAAGAAACAGGGGATCTTGGCGTTGACCTTCTCTGATCCGAAGGACTACGAGAAGATCGAGCAGCAGGACCGCATCAGCGTGACGGGGCTGGCGAATCTGGCTCCGGGCAAGCCGGTGCAGGTGACGATCCATAAAGTGGATGGCCAAGCGCTCACCATCCACGTGAACCACAGCATGACGGAGCAACAGCTTGCGTGGTTCAAGGCCGGTTCGGCGTTGAATGCGCTGAACTAACAGGATGCTAAAAGAGGGCACACCATGACGACCAAAACGTCCAAGATCATTTATACAAAAACCGATGAAGCGCCGATGTTGGCGACCTATTCGTTCCTGCCGATCATCAACGCCTTCACCAAGGCGGCCGGCGTGTCCGTGGAATTGCGGGATATCTCGCTGGCCAGGCGCATCCTCGCCGTGTTTCCCGAATATCTGACGGCGCAGCAGAAGCAGTCGGACGCCCTGTCCGAGCTGGGGGAGCTTGCCAAGACGCCGGAAGCGAACATCATCAAGCTGCCCAATATCAGTGCTTCGGTTCCCCAGTTGAAAGCGGCCATCAAGGAATTGCAGAGTCAGGGCTTCAAGCTTCCTGAGTATCCCGAGGACCCGAAAGACGACAAAGAGAAGGAGATCAAGGCGCGGTACGACAAAGTGAAAGGGAGCGCCGTCAACCCGGTGTTGCGCGAGGGCAACTCCGACCGCCGGGCGCCGCTCTCCGTGAAAGCCTATGCCAGGAAGCACCCGCACAAGATGGGAGCGTGGTCGTCGGACTCCAAGACGCACGTCGTCCACATGAAGAGCGGGGATTTCCGGTCCAATGAGAAGTCCCTGACGCTCGACGCAGCCACCGATGCGCGGATCGAGTTCGTCGGCCAGGACGGCAAGACCACGGTGCTCAAGCCCAAAGTGGCTCTTCAGGCCGGCGAAGTCATCGACGCCACCTTCATGAGCCGCCGCGCCTTGCGCCAGTTCATCGAGGAGCAGATCGAGGACGCCAAGAAGCAGGGGCTGCTGTTCTCGATTCACCTGAAGGCCACCATGATGAAGGTCTCGGACCCCAAGATCTTCGGTCATGCGGTGTCGGTGTTTTTCAAGGACGTGTTCGAGAAGCATGCAGCCACGTTCCAGAAGCTGGGCGTGGATCCCGACAACGGCCTCGGGGACCTCTATGCCAAGATCAAGGCGTTGCCGGACGATCAGCGCAAGGCCATCGAAGCCGACATCCAAGAGGTGTACAAGAAGCGGCCGCCGATGGCGATGGTGAACTCCGACAAAGGGATCACCAATCTGCACGTCCCCAGCGACATCATCATCGACGCCTCCATGCCTCCGGTCATCCGCGACAGCGGCAAAATGTGGGGGCCGGACGGGAAGCTGGCGGACACCAAGTGCGTCATTCCCGACGCCAGCTATGCGCCGGTCTATCACGAAGTCGTCGAATTCTGTAAAAAACACGGCGCCTTCGATCCGCGCACGATGGGGAGCGTGCCCAACGTCGGTCTCATGGCGCAGGCGGCGGAGGAGTACGGCTCGCACGACAAGACCTTCAAAGCCCCGGGCAACGGCACGATTCGCGTGGTGGATGTCTCGGGGAAGACGCTGCTCGAGCACAAGGTGGAAGAAGGCGATATCTGGCGGATGTGCCAGGTGAAGGACGCGCCGATCCAGGATTGGGTCAAGCTGGCCGTCAACCGCGCCAAGGCCACGGGCGCGCCCTCGATTTTCTGGCTGGACAAGACCCGCGCGCACGACGCGGAGCTGATCAAGAAGATCAGCCGCTATCTGCCGAATTACGATACGAAGGGCCTCGACATCCGCATCATGTCCCCGGCGGAGGCGACGCGCTTCTCGCTGGAGCGGATGAAAGAAGGCAAGGACACGATTTCCGTCACGGGGAACGTCTTGCGGGACTACCTCACCGACCTGTTTCCGATCCTCGAAATCGGGACCAGCGCGAAGATGCTCTCGATCGTGCCCCTGCTGAACGGCGGCGGCCTCTTTGAAACCGGCGCCGGCGGTTCGGCGCCCAAGCACGTGCAGCAGTTCCAGGAAGAAGGCTATCTCCGCTGGGATTCGCTGGGCGAATTCCTGGCGCTGGCCGCCTCATTGGAACACCTGGCCAAAGCCTCCAACAATCAGACGGCGAAGATTTTGGCGGACACGCTCGATCAAGCCAACGCCAAGTTCCTGGAGAGCAACAAGTCCCCGGCCCGCAAGGTCGGCGAGATCGATAATCGCGGGAGCCATTTTTATCTCGCGCTGTACTGGGCGCAAGCGTTGGCCGAACAGACGCAGGATAAGAACCTCCAAGCGCGTTTTGCCAAGATCGCCAAGGATCTTGCGGACAACGAGGCCAAGATTACGGCCGAGCTGCTCGGCGCCCAAGGAAAACCGGTCGATATGGGCGGGTATTATCATCCCGATGACGAGAAGACGACCAAGGCGATGCGTCCAAGCCCGACCTTGAATGCGATCGTGGACGCGATTGCGTAATAGCCGGGAGAGCCATCAGCGGTCAGCCATCAGCCAGGACAACCTTCATTTAAGCTGAGAGTTGACGGCTGAAAGCTGTAGACTAAGCAACCATGCCCGAGATCGACAAAAACAACGTCATCGACCAGGAGGAGGTCCTCCGGCCGAAGATGGTCACGGTGGAGATCGCCGGCAAGTCCTATCAGGTGCCGGAGGGGATCACCGTCATCAAGGCCCTCTGGTACACGGGGCAGGAGGTGATCCGCGGGGTCGGCTGCCTGGGCGGCTTCTGCGGCGCCTGCGCCACCTACTACCGGACCAAGGACGACCCGAAGGTCAAGACCTGCCTGGCCTGCCAGACGTCGGTCGAGGACGGGATGTCCTTCTCGATGGTCCCGCCGTTCCCGGCCCGCAAGGCCACCTACAACATGGCCGAGCTCAAGGACCCCAAGCAGGACCTGTTCAACCTCTATCCCGAAGCGCCGCTCTGCCGCAATTGCAACGCCTGCACGGAAGCCTGTCCCCAGACGATCGACGTGCGGGAAGGGGTCTGGCGGGCGGTGTTCGGGGACTTCAAGACCGTCTCGGAAATGTTCATGGACTGCGTCATGTGCGGCCTCTGCGCCCCGGTCTGCATCGCCGACATCGCGCCGAGCCTGGTCGCCCTCTACGCCAGCCGGGCCCAGGGCGTCCATTTCACCGAGAAGCCGGATCGTCTCTATCAGCGGATCAAGGCCATCGAAGAGGGCCGGTACAAAGCCGAGTGGGACCGGATCCTCAAGATGAACGAGCAGCAGTTGAAGGAAGCCTGCGCGGAATTGAAATAGGAGGAAGGTCCGAAAGTCATAAAGTCTGTAAGGTCATCAAGTCCAAAAAATTCCTCCGACTTTACGACGTTCAGACTTTCAGACTTTGCGACGCTTTAAAAAATGGAAATCCACCAACTCCAGCAAATCGTCCACAAGACGCGCGACTTCCGGCGCACCCAGACGCTGCCCAAGTACCAGCCCGCCGAGCGCGACACGCTGATCAAGAAGTATCATCCGGACTTCCGGGAGAACGCCTACCGGCCGATCAAGTTCGGCCCCAACGAGGGCGACTCGACGGTGCGGGAGTTGGCCGCCCTGCTGGAAGGGGACAGTCCGGTCCCGGCCGATCTGGACCTGACTCCGGCCCATCGGGTGGACGTGCTCGTGGTGGGAGGGGGCGGGGCCGGCTGCGCGGCCGCCCTGCACGCCCACGCCCAGGGGGCCAAGGTCCTGCTGGCCACCAAGCTGCGGCTGGCCGATTCGAACACGGTGATGGCGCAGGGCGGCATCCAGGTCTCGGTCTCGCCGGAGGACTCCCCGATCCAGCACTTCCTCGACACCCTCAAGGGCGGCCACATGAAGAACGACCACCAGCTCCTCAAGGTGATGGTGGAGGAGGGCCCGTCCGTCGCCAAATGGCTGCTCGAGTTGGGCGTGCTGTTCGACCGGGATGCGGACGGCAACCTGCACGTGAAGAAGGGCGGGGGCAGCACCAAGCCCCGGCTCCTTACATGCTCGGACTACACGGGCCTCGAGATCATGCGGGTGCTGAAGGACGAGGTCTTGAACCAGAAGATCCAACTGCTGGAGTTCTGCGCGGCGGTCGAGCTGCTCAGCGACGAGAAGAATGCTTGTAGCGGAGCCGTGCTGCGCGACCTGGACAACAAGCGCTTCGTGGTCGTGGCGGCCAAGACCGTGATCCTCGCGACCGGCGGCATCGGACGGTTGCACATCCAGGGCTTTCCGACCAGCAACCATTACGGGGCGACGGGCGACGGGCTGGCCATGGCCTACCGGATGGGAGCCAAGCTCTTGCAAATCGATACGTTCCAGTACCATCCCTCCGGCGCGGTCTATCCGGAACAGTTGATCGGAGCCCTGGTCACCGAAGGCATCCGTTCCGAGGGCGGGCATCTGGTCAACGCCAAGGGCGAGCGGTTCGTGAACGAGCTGGATACGCGCGACGTGGTCTCCTCCTCGATCATCCGGGAATGCGAGGAGGGGCGCGGCATCCGGACCATGTCGGGCCGGGTAGGAGTCTGGCTGGACACCCCGCTGCTGGAAGTGGAACAGGGACCCGGGACTTTGGAAAAGCATTTTCCCGCCATGATCCGCCAGTACAAGCGTTACGGCATCGACATCGCCAAGGACCCGGTGCTCATCTACCCGACCCTCCATTACCAGAACGGGGGGGTGCAGATCGACGTCGACAGCGAATCCAAGGTCAAGAACCTCTTCGTGGCCGGTGAGGCCTCCGGGGGGCTCCACGGCCGGAACCGTCTGATGGGGAACTCGCTCCTGGACCTGATGGTCTACGGCAAGCGGGCCGGACTCGCGGCGGCGTCCCGCGCCAAGTCCATGGCGCAGGGAAAGCTGACCCTCGAACACGTCGCGCGCTTCAGGGCCGAAGCCCGCAAGCACGGCGCCTCGTCCGACGTCACCTCGCCGATGTTGTTTCCTGCCTACGCAAAAAAAGAGTAGAGCTGATAGCAAGTGGCTGATAGTGAATAGCCGGAGAATTTTCAGCGCCATCGGCCATCGGCCATATGACATCGGCTCTTAAAGGAGCGACATGAATATTCACGAATTCCAGGCCAAGCAGTTGTTCGCCCAGTTCGGCGTGCC
>CAZKHY010000062.1:0-2359 GCA_964552455.1 uncultured Nitrospira sp. | reverse complement strand
ACATGAATATTCACGAATTCCAGGCCAAGCAGTTGTTCGCCCAGTTCGGCGTGCCGGTGCCGAGGGGCAAGGAGATCAAGACCCCCAAGGCGGCGACCAAGTGGGCGGCGGCGCTGAACAGCCCGGTCTACGTCGTCAAAGCCCAGATCCATGCGGGCGGGCGCGGCAAGGCCGGTGGGGTGAAGATCACCAAGAACCAGTCCGAGGTGCCGGTGCTGGCCAAGGAGCTGCTCGGCAAGACGCTCGTGACGCACCAGACCGGCCCGAAGGGACGCAAGGTCAGACGGCTGCTGATCGAAGAGGGAGCGGGGATCGCCAAGGAACTCTACCTCAGCCTGTTGGTGGACCGGGATTCCGGCTGGCCCGTCTTCATCGCCAGCACCGAGGGGGGGATGGAGATCGAGGAAGTGGCGGCCAGGACGCCGGAGAAAGTCCTCAAGGAGGCGATCGATCCGGCCGTGGGATTCCAGGGTTACAACGGCCGCAAGCTGGCCTTCGGGCTGGGCCTGCCGAGCCTGGAGCCGGCGGTGCTGAATCCGTTCATCGCCATGCTCGGCAACCTCTATCGGCTCTTCATGGAAAAGAACGCGTCGCTGGTGGAGATCAACCCGCTGGTCATCACGACGGACAAGAAGCTCGTCGCGCTGGACGGCAAGGTTTCCTTCGACGACAACGGCCTCTTCAAGCATCAGGACGTGCAGGCTTTCCGCGACTTGCACGAGGAGGAACCGCTGGAAATCGAGGCCAGCAAGAACAATCTGAACTACGTGAAGCTGGACGGGAACATCGGCTGCATGGTGAACGGGGCCGGGCTGGCCATGGCCACGATGGACGTGATCAAGCTGGCCGGCAGCGAGCCGGCGAACTTCCTGGACGTGGGCGGCGGGGCGACGAAGGAGACCGTCGCGGCCGGGTTCCGCATCCTGCTCAAGGACAGGCACGTCAAAGGCATCTTCATCAACATCTTCGGCGGGATCGTCCGCTGCGAGCGGATCGCGCACGGTGTGATCGATGCGGCCAAGGAGGTTCACCTGAGCGTGCCGCTGGTCGTGCGGCTCCAGGGGACGAACGCGGAGGAAGGCCGGAAGCTGCTGCTGGAGTCCGGTCTGAAGGTGGATGTGGCGGACGACCTCTGGGAGGCGGCGCAAAAGATCGTGGCGATGACGGGGCGGAAAAGAAAGAAGGCGGTTGCGGCAGAGGGAGAGGCAGCGCACGCATGAAGAGAGAGAATGCGTGATGGGCGGACCTACCCTACTCAGACACTCCGACTCGACCCACCGCCAAGTCTCAATACAAGCGGGGTTTGGTGTGGCATGTCTTTCGCTCCCGTGCCTTCCGCGGCACCCCTTCCACGCCGCTCGAACCGGAATGGCCTTCCGGTATTCCCGTCGCCATGGTCTGCGACCATGGTGCGGTGGTCAGTACCGGCTTTCCGGCTTCGGACGGCGGGCGGGGTCCCCACCGCTCTCGGCAGACGGTCGTTCAGGCCACGCCACACCTCCCCAATTTAACCTCGAACCACTAAAAGAGAAATCAGGCGACAGGTCGCTACAAACCTGTCGCCTTACTCGCTGCGGTGAGGCACCGCTCCTTGGTGATTCGCGATGCAGGCCCGGCCATCATGCTGACGAATAGAAGCCCTCGCCCCTTGGGGAGAGGGAAGGGTGAGGGGAGTGGCAGTGGATCTGGCAAAGGCGTTTCGGTCACCTCGTGAGATGCTTGGTGGATACGTGATTCTGCCGCGGTTGATCGATAAGGTTTGGCTGCAAGCACGAGGGCAGCTCCCTCCTGAATATGTGAAGAATCTTTTGGGCTCAAGCGCGATGACGTTAGACGGCCAGTTGCTCGAATTTACGGGGCTTGATGGCGCGGAATTGAAGAAAGCGATCTTGTCGGCAGATTCGGATGAGGCGGTTCTCGACTGGGTCGAGAGTCATGCTCGGCCCCATTCCATGGCAGAGAAACGGGAGTGGGCAAGGCAAGTCGAATCGTATCGAGCCGACCCCGCAAGGGCGGCGTATCGCAAGCAGGTCTATCAAGACCTGGCGTCTCACGTGGACCTAGGGGCTATGAATGTGTTTGATTTGATTGATATGGACGAAGGCCGGATTCCGGTTCCGCATCAGGCTGAGCGAACGCGATGATCAAGGCAATCGTCTTCTGACAGGGGGAACGCCGTGAGCATTCTGGTGAACAAGAACACGCGGGTGGTGGTGCAGGGGATCACGGGGAAGGAAGGGTCCTTCCACGCGACCCAGTGCAAGGCCTACGGCACGCAGGTTGTGGCGGGACGGAAGACGGGGCAAGCAGGGCCGGGGGCGGGAGGGGTTCCGGTCGTGAACACGGTGCCCGGCCGGGG
>CAZKHY010000061.1:0-19963 GCA_964552455.1 uncultured Nitrospira sp. | reverse complement strand
TTCGTACCCCGGTCGTTTTCTTTTCGGCAGAGCACGACACCTGGGTCGATTTGGAGTCGGTGAAGGCGGTACAAGCCGCTCTCCAACCCTCGCTCAAAAAACTGTACCTCATTCCGGAAGCGCTTCACCGCTTGCATGAAAATCCGAGAAAAGCCCGCGCGGTGTTTCGCCAACTCGTCGTCTGCTGCCTGGAGCAGTTTTACCCCTTGTGCTCCCCGAGGGATTTGCAGGAACCCATGCAGCGCGAGGTCGGCCTTCAGAATCGGACAGAACGCGAGCGAGCCCGCGTTCAACACCTGATGGCCAAAGCAGAAAACGTCGAGTTTTGGCAAGATTACCTGGAACACTTCCATTACATTGCGAATGTGGCCGATTTCTGGCAACTCCTCGACCACGTTTACCGTCTCGCGGGCACCTTTGAGAAGGGAGCGCGCATACTGGACGCCGGCTGCGGAAATGGCAATTTCGGCATGTTTCTCTTGATCAACCAGGCCTATCGCCAGCAGAATGTCTTCACCGCCGCCCCGCAAACCCTGCACTACGTCGGCATCGACTTTGTTCGGACCGCGTTGACCCAGGCTCAGCATTCCCTGGCCAGTGCGACAGACGAACTCCGCAAGAAGCAACTGCCAGCCGCCGCGGCGCATCCGCTGGTGACGGCGTCCTTGAGCCTCACAGACCTCAACATGCCCCTCCCCTTTCGCGACAACCAATTCGATCGGGTCGTGAGCAATCTGGTCATCGGCTACCTCCAAGACCCCCTCTTCACCTTGCGTGAATTGGTGAGAGTGCTCGCCCCTGACGGAAAACTGATCATTACAAACCTGAAACCCCAGGCTGACCTGTCCAAGATATACCGCAACTTTCTTGCCAGGACGGAACGGACGGAAGAAGTGGAAGAAGGCCGTCAACTCTTGAACAACTCGGGCAAAATCAAGCAAGGGGAGAGCGACGGGATCTTTCGGTTCTTCGACAAGCAAGAACTGACCATGCTTCTGCTTTCCAGCGGCGCCCAAAAGCCGCGCGTATACTCTACCTTTGCCAACCAGGCTTACATCGTTGTAGCGGAAAAGCCGGGCACAATTTATGCGTCCTCCTCGTCAGTTTAGGCATCTGGCATCGGTCATTCAGAGCCGCCCATGAATTTTTATGCCCTCAGCGCCCTGTTCAACGGGATTGCCGCGACAGTGCTCGGGCTGTTCGTCTACCTGCAAGCCCCGCGCGCTCCTCAGCATCGCGTGTACGGCGTCTACTGTCTCAGCCTCGCTGTCTGGAGCTACTTCTACTTCGCCTGGCATGTGACCGAGTCGCGGGATCTTGCTTTTCTTTTCGTGCGCCTGCTCATGGTGGGCGCAATCCTGATCCCGGTCTTCTACCTCTACCATGTGCTGACCCTCCTGGACCTGGTCGAACGATACCGGTCGTTGCTCAAGATCGGTTCTGTCCTGAGCGTCATCTTCCTGCTGTCGGACTTGACCCCCTTCTTCGTCGCGGATCTGCAGCCAGAAATGTCTTTCCGGTATTGGCCCAAACCCGGCCTGGCATTTCACTTTTTCCTCGTCTGGTTCGCCGCCTATGTCAGCTTCGCCACCTATTTGATCGCAGCCGCGCATCGACGCTCGACCGGAATCCGTCGCAACCAGTACTTGTATCTGATGATCGGGTCCTTGGTCGGGTACGTTGGGGGAGCCACCAATTTCCCCTTGTGGTACGGAATCCAGATTCCGCCAGTCGGAACGATTCTGGTTTCCGTCTATGTCTCGATTGTCGCCTATACCATGCTGCGCTACCGTCTTCTTGACTTCAGCGTCGCCGTGGAAAAGGGCCTGACCTACCTCCTGCTCATGTTGCTGGTCGTGCTGCCCACCTACCCGATCCTGATCCTGTTGCAGAAGACCTATTTCGGAACGGTCAGTTATTCATTTTCCATCGTG
Organism: uncultured Nitrospira sp.; assembly: GCA_964552455.1. Classification (GTDB taxonomy): domain Bacteria; phylum Nitrospirota; class Nitrospiria; order Nitrospirales; family Nitrospiraceae; genus VGXG01. The sequence continues at coordinate 18,029 of CAZKHY010000061.1, read as the reverse complement.
TTGCTCCTGCTGTTCGCCCTGGTCTTGATCGGAGCCTACAAAATAAAAACCGAAGCCCAGACGGCCATCGCCCGCACCTTGTTCAAAAGCCGTCATGACATGTATGAGACCCTGTCGGACTTTTCAAAGGTCATGGTGACGATCCTGGACCTCAAGTCGCTCATCGAGGAAATCGTGCTCACGCTCGTCAAAGTGATCGACATCAAAACCGCCTCGATCTATTTGTTTGAAAAGGAAAAAGACTGCTTCTCCCTCTCGTTCTCCTACGGACTAAACGTGAGCGAGGCCAAAAACATCAAGTTGCGGGCAGGAGAGGGGCTGCCGCAACATTTGGCCAGTTGCCGCTCCATCCTGGTACGCGAGGAGCTCGAACATAACCCTTCACCCGGATCGGTTCGGACGGTCGTGAGCACCCTGGCGGCCATGGGGACCGAAGTTTGCATACCCCTTATCAACAAGGAGCGGCTCATCGGCTTTTGCAACCTCGGTCCTCGCAGCAACGATCAAATGTACTCGCAGAATGACCTGAGCCTCCTGACCGCACTGGGGCAAAACGCCGCCATCGCCTTGGATAACGCGATGTTGTACGAAGATTTGAAGCGGTCTCGGATCCTGATGCAGCGGACGGACCGGCTCCGCTCCTTGGAAACCATCGCGGGTGGCTTCGCCCACGAGATTCGGAACCCACTGACTTCAATCAAAACTTTTGTCCAACTCGCGCCGGAGCGCAAGGATGATACAGAATTCATGGGCCAGTTCAGCAAAGTCGTGTCCGAGGACGTGGACCGCATCGAGCGGCTGATTCAGGAGATCCTGGACTATGCCCGGTACATGGAACCCCGGTTCCTGGAGGAAGATCTCAACGATGTGGTGGCGTCCTGCCTCTACTTCATCGAGGTCAAGGCCAGCAGCAAGTCCGTCTCGATCGAAAAGCACCTGGCACACGACCTGCCTCCCGTCCGGCTGGATCGCCAGCAAATCAAACAGGTCCTGCTCAACCTCTTCCTCAACGCGATGGACGCCATGGCCGAAAGAGGAGGTCAGCTCACCGTCAAGACGCACCGCCTGAACAAGCAGCGCCGCGACGCCTGGGTACAGGTCGAGGTCGCCGACACCGGCTCCGGCATCCCGGCCGACAACTTGGAACACATCTTCGATCCCTTCTACACCACCAAGCACGAGAGTGGGGAACGGGAGGGCACGGGGCTGGGGCTCTCGATCGTCCACCAGATCGTGCAAGAACACCGCGGGTACATCGAGGTCGACAGCGCGGTCGGTAGCGGCACCGCGTTTTACGTGAACCTGCCCGTGAATCCGGTGCTGACCGCGCCGCCGAAGGAGTCACAAGGCCATGAAGAAGCGAATCCTCTTGGTCGATGACGAGCCGGGAATCCGCGCCTCGCTGAAAGTGGTGCTGGAACCGACGTACGAGGTCATCAGCGCCTCGGACGCCCAGGAAGGCCTGGAGCTGTTCAGACGGGAATCACCCAACCTGGTGCTGCTGGACGTGATGCTGCCCGGCACCGACGGCCTGTCGCTCCTCCGGACCATGCACACCGAAGACCGCAGCGTGCCGGCCATCATGCTCACCGCCACCAAAACGCTCAAGACCGCCGTGGACGCCATGAAACTCGGCGCGGCCGACTACATCTCCAAACCCTTCGACATCGAAGAACTGCGTCTCATCGTCGCCAAGACCCTGGCGGCGCAGGACCTTGAACAGGAGGTCCGCTACCTCCGCGCGCAGGTCGTCAACCGGTACGCGTTCCACAACATCGTGGGGAAAAGTCCGGCCATGCAGGAGATCTACCTGAAGATCGAACAGGTGGCCGACACCCGAACGACCGTCCTGATCACCGGAGAGAGCGGGACCGGAAAAGAGCTCGTCGCACGCGCGCTCCACTACAACAGCGCCCGCCGGGTCCATCCGTTCATCGCCCTCAATTGCGCGGCCCTGCCCGAAACCCTCATCGAGAGCGAGCTGTTCGGGCACGAGAAGGGGGCCTTCACGGACGCCTCGACCCGCCGGGTCGGGCAGTTCGAGCTCGCCCACGGCGGCAGTCTTTTTCTGGACGAGATCGGCGACCTCAGCCTGCCCACTCAAGCCAAACTGCTCAGAGTCCTGCAGGAACGCGAGTTTACCAGGATCGGCGGGACACACCCGATCAAAGTGGACGTCCGTATCATTGCGGCGACGAACAAGCGACTGGAGGATTTGGTCCGCAGCAAAGCCTTCCGGGAAGACCTGTACTACCGCATCAACGTCGTTTCGCTCTACCTGCCGGCGCTGCGGGACAGAGGCGAGGACATCCCCCTCCTGGCGAAGCACTTCCTGGCCAAGAAGCTGGAGGAGGAGCGCCGGCCGCCCCAGGAATTTTCCAAAGACGCCCTGGAAATCCTGGGCAAATACCACTGGCCGGGCAACGTCCGGGAGCTTGAAAACGTGGTCGAACAGGCGCTGGTCTGGTCGCAGGGAGCCACCATCACTCCCGCGCATCTCCCGGCCTCCCTCAAAACAGACACCAGGGCCAGCTCGTTGCGGGAAGAGACGCTCTCCGGCCGGCTCTCACTCGAGAAAGCCGTGCTGGAATTTGAAAAAGAAATTATCCTGGACGCGCTCAAAAAAACCGACTATGTCCAAACCCATGCCGCCACTCTGCTGGGGATCAGCAGGAGGATGCTCAAATATCGGATGGACATGTTGAGTATCACTCGCAATCAGGCCCCCTGCGACCAGCCTGACTTAGTGCAAGAATGACACAGGTTTGTTCAAATTTGTACGGCGCCGTCGGCTATCATGAAAACACCTCAAGCAAAAGAAGCTTGGCGCCGAATGAGACAGCAGAATTACTTGACAATTTGCATGACTCGCCTATGATGGAGAACTTACTTAGAGGAGCCCGATGACAGCCACACCAGCCAAGCCGACGATTTTGATCGTTGAGGATGAGGCCGGTCCCCGGAACGCCCTCACGGTCATCCTCCGTCCCTTTTTCCACATCTATACCGTCGACAACGGCCATGCGGCCATGCGGCTGCTCAAGGAACTGCCGATCGACCTGGTCACGCTGGATCTGAAGCTTCCCGATTGCCAAGGGATCGATCTGCTCCAAGAAATCAAGCAGGAACGGCCTGAGGTGGGGGTCATCATCATCACCGGCTACGGGAGCCTCAAGTCCGCCATGGACGGCATCCGCTACGGGGCGGCCGGCTACATGCTGAAGCCTTTCAACGTGGCGGAGCTGATCGCCCTGATCAACCACACGCTGGAGAAAAAGCAGCGTGTGGACCGTTTGCGGGAGTTTCTGCGAGATGCGGCGGGGCTCTGGGGAACGGATCAGGGGACGGCTGAGGCCTGGAAGCAGTTGCAGGAACGAAGCCGCTTGTTCCCGTCAGACATGAAGCTGGAAATCGGCGCTAGCGATGCGCTGGAATGCACGCAGCTTTTTTCGGACCTCCTCGAAGCCAAGGACCGTGACCTCTTCAATCATTCCACGCGCGTCGCGTTCTACGCGACGCTCTTGGCCAACCACCTCAGCCTGTCCCCCGCAGAGCAAAAAGCTTTGGCGATCGGAAGTTTCCTGCACGACATCGGCAAGATAGGGCTGGATGATCGGCTCCTCACCGGGACCGACCGGTTAGAGGAAGGGGAACGGGAAACGTGCAAGCGCCATCCGGAGCTCGGCGCACGGATGATGTTCTCCTTTCAAACTCCGGCCGAGGTGGGGCAGATTATCCTCTACCATCACGAAGCTTACGACGGCTCCGGCTACCCCCATGGACTGCAAGGGGAAGGGATTCCCTTTCTCGCACGGATCGTCTCCATGGTCCAGACCTTCGACCACATGGTCGCCGGCCAGCCCACCCATCAAACGTTCTCGATGGAGGAGGCGGCCGAGGAGCTTCGCCGCCAGGCCGGGGTCCGTCATGATCCGGCCCTCGCAGAACTGTTCTCCCGCTTGATCAGTGAGAACAAGGTTCCTCTTCCAGCCTTGGCCATGGCCTCCAAGTCGGCCGCCCTGCCGAAGTCCTGAACAAGCCGTCTCCGGCCGCCTCTTCAGCCCTCCTGCTCGGCCTCGTCGATCATTTCCGCCGCCGTCTGACGGACGGCTTTCGTGATGGCCAAGCCTCCCAACATGCGGGCGATTTCTTCCTCACGGCTGGCCCGATCAAGCTTCCTGGCCTTGGTCACCGTCCGCTTCTTGACCACCTCTTTCTGGACCACGAAGTGGGTCCCGGCCTGGGATGCAATCTGCGGCAGGTGTGTGATGCAGAACACCTGGTGGTACTTGGCCAGGGCCCGCAGCCTTCGCCCCATCACCGCAGCGACGGCCCCGCCGATGCCGGCATCCACCTCATCGAAAATCAAGACAGGCACGCGATCGGTCTCGGCCAGCACCGTCTTCATCGCCAGCATCACGCGCGACAGCTCCCCCCCTGACGCAACCCGGGTCAATGGCTGGAGCGGCTCTCCCTGGTTGGCTGAAAACAGGTACTCCACGCGATCCCGCCCGGTCGGCCCCAGAACTTCATCGCCCTCTTCAGGCGTCACGGCGATTTTCATCCCGGTCCGGTCCATGCGCAGGGCCGCCAATTCCTCCTTGACCCGGGCCTCCATCTTTGCCGCCGCCTTGACGCGGCCGGCCGAAAGCTGCGTCGCCAGAGCGTCCGCGCGCGCATAATCCTGCGCCACCGACTCGCGCAACTCGGCCAGGCGAGTTTCGCCCATGTCCAAGGCCTCGAGGTCTCGCTTCAGCTCCTGCATCTTCGCCAGCAGCGCCGCCTCGCTCCCGCCGTACTTCTTTTTCAGCCGCTGCAGACGATCCAGCCGCTCTTCAAGCTGGGCCAGCCTGGCCGGATCATGGTCCAGCCCGTCCCGGTAATCACGGCAACGCTGGGCCAGTTCACGCAACTGGGCGACCGCGCCTTCACTGAGTGCGGCCCATTCCGCCGTCTCCGGATCGATGGTCTCCAGTTCTCTCAGCCGATCGTTGACGGCGCCAAGCTGGCTCAGCGCCGAAGCTTCGGCTCCATACAGGAGCTCGTAGGTTTCCTCGGCCAGTTGACCGAGCCGCTGGGCATGGCTCAACCGGCGGCGTTCTGCGACCATCCCCTCCTCTTCGCCGGCCCGCAGGTCCGCCTCTTCCAGCTCCCGATATTGAAAGCGGAGCAGCTCTTCGCGCGCCCGCCGGTCCGAGACCGTCTGAACGGTTTCGTCCAGTTCCCGCTGCCTCGCCTTCCACTGTTCGTAGGCGGAGCGGTAGGTTTGCCGGAGGTCCTTCAGGTGCCCGAACGCATCCAAGGCGTCGCGTTGCATCTGCGCGGAGAGGAGCGATTGCTGCTCGTGCTGGCCGTGGATATCGATGAGCGTTCCGGCCAGAGATTGGATCAGGTGCAGCGGGGTGAGGCTGCCGTTCACGTAGATGCGGTTCCGGCCGGTGCGGGACAGGACGCGGCGGATGATCAGCTCAGTCTCCTCCGAGGCCAGGAGGCCGCTTGCACGCAGCCGGTCCGTCACCGGCCCGCCTGGGGCAAGCAGGAAGGAAGCCTCCAGCACCGCTTCGTCGGCGTCGGACCTGATCTGATCCGCAGAGGCCCGCCCCCCGACCAACAGAGCGATCGCATCCACCAGAATGGACTTGCCCGCCCCGGTCTCACCGGTCAGGACCTGGAAGCCTCCGGAGAAATCAAGGCTCAGTTGATCGATGACCGCGAAGTTGGAGATGCGCAGCTCGGTGAGCATACGGAGCGGTCAGGCTTCAACGCAGAACGCGGAACGATGGAAGCGGACGGCAACGCCGCGCGGAAGCGTGCGGGGAGACCGCCCCTCCGCGGCTCATCGTTCATCGCTCCACGGTCAACATGATTTAGGCGGTGGGAGAATGCTGTGCAAGTAGGGAATCGATCACTTCCTTGAACTGGCGCTTGGGCCTCGCGCCGATGAGCTTCTCAACCACCTGTCCGTTCTTGAAAAACAGGATCGTCGGGATGCTCATGACCTGATACCGGCCGGCGATTTCGGGGTTTTCGTCGGTGTTCAGCTTCATGACGCGGAGCTTGCCGGCATATTCAGTCGCCAACTCATCGACGATCGGAGCCACCATCTGGCAGGGCCCGCACCAGACGGCCCAGAAATCCACCATCACGAGGTCGGGAGCCTTCATCACCTGGGCATCCCAACTGCTCTCGTCCACTTTCAACGCCTGTCCACCCACAGGATGCCTCCTTACAGAAAAAACGGACCGTCCGCTCGAACGATTCGGCCATCGTATACCACCCTCCGCAAGACTGTCAACCGGCTTCGGGACAAGATCCTGGCCACGGCTCGCTCATTCACCAGCCCCACTCCTCCGGCACCCCCGCCCACCAGCGATCGGGCTTCGCTTTGCGCCAAGCCGCCTGTTGGACCCAGAGCCGCTCGACCGTCGCGCCATCGAGCTTGGCCGCCATGGCGGCGGTGATGTCGGCCTGCCGCTGGACGCTTTCTTGAATGATTTCCTTGGCGATCCGAGCCAGGACATCCGGCGGATCCACGAGATCCTGGGCGTCACGGGTCGCCAGGTTCAAGTACAGATGCTCGACCGCCACCCAGCGGTCGGCCCTGGCCAGGGACTCCAGGTAGCCGTCAATCGCATGGTACACGTAGGTCAGATAGACATAGCTTTCGGCGGAGGGAGCCTCATCCACTTCCCGCTGACAGGCCTCCAGCGCACGCCGGTAATCCCCCGCGGCCAGGAACACCTTGGCTCGCTTGAGGTGGTCGCGTGGTTTCTCCGAGGAGGCCTGCGCCGAGCCGGACGGCAGCAGCGAGAAGACGATCAAGAGCGTCGCCAGCAGTCCAGTCGCAAGCGCCACCGCCCGATGTAATTTCCCGGCATATCCGCTCATGGCGCACCTCCATACCAAGCTTGCTTGAGCCGCCGCGTTCGATCAACTCGCGGCGGATAGTTGTTTTCCACCAGTGAAATTTCATCAAGCTTGCTAGAGCCGATCGCTTCGACCCGATGCAGGCGGACAATTACCGTGCCTCCAGGAATACGCACAGCCGCTACCTGGTCATGCCCGGTGCAGCCTGCGTGGCTGTGGGTGACGTGGATGTCCGCTTGGCGGGCGACGTCGGCCAGGGCAGCCCCTTCTCGTCCATCACCAACGGATTCAAGATCGTCTTCATCAAATAAGTCCCATCAGCCTCGGTGGCCCCGATGCCCGTCAGGCTGACCAGGAAGTTGAACTGCGTCCGGTCCGGGAACTTGATGTAGTAGAGCCCGACCGACCAGCACCGACAGGGGTTTTGATAGATCCCGACCAGGTCCGTCTCAGGGCTCACGCCGTTCTTCACATCATAGTAGGTTCGCCCCCCGATGGTGATGCCGTAGGGAAGCCGTATCGCTCCTGTCATGGTCGCGAACTGGACCGTCGGAGTCGGGGCGAAGACCTCGTTGAAGGAAATCGGATTCCAGATGTCACCGCGCTGCACGCGGTTGCCGTCCTTCGTGAACCGTTGCCCGACCTCCACGTACCATTGATCGCTCCGTTGGTACCGGAGATCCGTATTCCATTGGCTGAGGTTGCTGCGGTAGGGGTCATAGAAGGTGTCCACGGTCAGCGACACCGCATCCCTGACGGGGGCGACGCCGACCGTGTTGCCGATGACCGCACGGGCCCAGAGGTCGGAAAATTTCTTGCCTTGGATCGCCGTCATGGTGGGCTGGAGCTGCTGGGTCGTACTGCCGAACAGGCTGCTGCCGGGAAGGGCAAAGGACCGAGCCTGGGTCTGGACACTGCCAGGATGATAGCTCTGGGCCAGGGTCAGGTCCAGCCAGTTGCTGGCCGCCCCCTGCCCGCCCAGCTCCAGCAGGCGGCTCCGGAGCGAATAGGTCACCAGATTTTTCTTGTTCAAGTTATCCACCGCGTCAATCTGCACAATTTGCGACTGATCGGTCGGAGGAACAAACTCATAGATCACGTCCGGCTCGATGGTGTGGAGCAGACTCCCGCCGCCTTCCCGGTCGAACCGGCGGGTCAAGCGCGTGGTCGCATCCAGGCTGGCCCAGAAGGTCCCGCGTTGCACCGGCTGGGCCGTCGTCACACCTCGAGTGTAAGAGACCTCTCTCAGATTCAGGCGCGGAGTCAGTCCTACGACGTGGCCGATGTCCAGCACGTCCGTGGAGAGGGTGGGCATGATATCCGCCCGGCTCAGGTTGAAGCCTTGTTCCCGCCTGAAGTACACGAAGGCCGACTCCATCCCAGTCAGCATGGGACCGCCGAAGGGGGCGAAGTTTACGAGATTGTACCCGACCTCGGGTAGGCGCTGAAAGGTGTTCTGTCCGCCCGCCCCCACAGGCTGGAGGTACTGCCCCAGCAGGTAGAGATTGCCGTTTGCAAACCGCTGGTTGATGTTCAAATCGGACTCCTGGCTGGGCGTGGCCCGCAGGGCGCCGGAGTTGCTCAGGTTGTTGTAATAGGTGCGGTCGCTCAAAAGATTCGCCTTGGCGCGGATGGAGAGGTTGGGGGTGACCTCCTGCGTATGGGAGCCGACCAGCAAGGCGCGGTCGCGCTGCGCCACGTTGTCTTTGATGACGGTGGTCAGCCACTGCCCTCGGGAGTGGCGGTCCAGAATATAGCGGTATTCCAGGTCGCCTCCGTAGCCACGCTGACTCAGGTAATCCGGCGTGATCGTGACATCCTGGCTGGGAGTCACGGCCCAGAAAAATCCCTGCCGGTAATGGGCGCCGAACTTGGTGTCGTACCCGTACTCCGGGATCAAGAACCCGGTCTTCCTGGCCGTCTGGATGGGATACGCGATGGAGGGCAGGGGCACCAGCGGCACGTCGTTGATACAAAACCAGAGGTCCTTGGCGTAGAGACGCTCGCCGGCGTTGAGGTCCATGTCCTTGAACGTAAAGCGCCAGGCCGGCACCTGCCCTTCCTTCGCATCACAGTTGGTGAAGGTTCCCTCCTTGGCCCGATAGTGATCCTCGGAAAACCGCTGGATCAGGCGCCCCGTCACCAGCGTGTTGGATTCGTTCATATAGAGGGTCCCGTTGGTCACCACCCCCGCATCCGTGTTCACGTCCAACTCGAACCGGTCCGCCCAGAGGTCCGAAGTGGGGTCTTTCAGGTGGGCATGGCCGCTCGCAACCAGCGTTCCCGACAACATGAACAGCGTGATCCGGTCGGCCGTGAGCCGCAGCGGCCCTTGCACGACCACCGCCGACCCGGCGGCTTCGTAGACCTCGGTGACCTTGAAGTACTCCAGCCGGTCGGCCGTCAGTTCGATCGGCTGAGCCGAGGAGGCGGAAGCCGAGAGGGCCTTCTTGGGCCTGGACTTTTTCGGAGCGCCCGTGGCCGTTTCGGATGGAGCGGCAAGGGTCGGGGGAATGCAAGCCGCAAGCAAGAAGAGGAGCGCGAGGAGGAATCGGAGTCGGGACAGGCTGAACACCGACCAGCGGCGACGGCCCATCTCAACCCCTGATGGGAGACAACCCGCACCCGCGCAGGAGGGCCTTCACTTCACCCACCAGCATGAGGGACCCGGTGACGCAAATCAGATCCTCGGGGGACGCCAGCGTCCGAGCCAGAGCCAGCGCATCGGCGGAATGCGCCGCAGCCTGCACCGTCCCGGCCGTCTCTCCGAGCGAGGCAGCCAGTTCCTGTACGGAGGCGGCGCGCGGAACCTGGGCTTGCGTCAGCACCAGCTCATCGGCCAGCGGCAGAAGCCGTCGCAGCACCCCGGCTCGGTCCTTGTCCCGCATCATGCCGATGACCAGGATGATCCGGGAAGCTGGGTGAGCCTGGCGATGGGACGCGAGATAGGACGCTACCACCTCGGCCGCCGCCGGGTTGTGCGCCCCGTCCAGCAGCAGCGTCGGATGCCGGTCCGCCACTTCCAGGCGGCCTTCCCAATGGGTCTCGCGAAGGCCGACACGGACCGCCTCCTCGGAAACCGGCAGCCCCACATCCGCCGCCAGCTCCAACGAAGCCAGCGCGCAGGCCGCATTGTCGAGTTGGTGGAAGCCCGGCAACGGACAGGACAAGCCCCGATGGTTCCACCGCAGCCCGTCATAACAAAACCCCGTCAGGGGATCCCCGGCGGCTTGGAAGTCGCGGGCCAGCCGGTGAACCGGCGCGTTTCGGTCCCTGGCGACCTGCTCGATCACCTCCAGCGCCTCCGACGACAGCCGCCCGGTCACGACCGGCACGTTGCGCTTGATGATGCCGGCTTTTTCAAACGCGATCGCACCGACACTCTCCCCGAGATAGTCCTGATGGTCCAGAGCGACCGTGGTAATCACCGAGACCGCCGGCCGCACCGTATTGGTCGCATCAAACCGCCCGCCGAGCCCCACCTCGATGACCGCCGCCTCCACCTCGGACTCGGCAAAGTGCTGGAACGCCAGCGCGGTCGTGAACTCGAAAAATGTCGGGGTCCCGGTGCTCCCCATGGCCTGGCGCAGGCGCGCAGTGAGCCGCGCCACCGCATCCTCCGGGATCGGATCGCCGTTGACTCGGACCCGTTCCCGAAAATCGACCAGGTGGGGGGAGGTGTAGAGCCCGACCCGGTACCCGGCCGCCTGCAGCACCGAGGCCGCCAGCGCGGCCGTCGAGCCCTTCCCGTTCGTGCCCCCGATGTGGATCGCGCGATAGCGCTCCTGGGGGTTCCCCAGCCGCACGAGCAAGTCCGTGATGGAATCCAGCCCCAGTTTGATCCCGTGCTTCTGGAGGCCGTACAGGAATGCCAAGGATGCCGGATAGGACATGGGTCAGGCAGTCGGCCTGCAGGGGTTACAAGTGGTTGAGCAGCGCGCTCAAGGTCTCCTTGAGGCGCTTGCGCTCCACGATCATGTCGACCATGCCATGGTCCAGCAGGAACTCCGCCCGCTGGAATTCATCGGGAAGCTGCTGCTTGATCGTCTGTTCGATCACACGGGGCCCCGCAAAGCCGATCAGCGCCTTGGGCTCCGCGATGATCACGTCCCCCAACATGGCCACGCTTGCCGTCACCCCCCCGAACGTCGGGTCGGCCAGGATGCAGATGAACGGCACCCGCGCCTCCCCCAGCCTGGCGACGGCGGCCGAGGTCCTGGCCATCTGCATCAACGAGAGGATGCCCTCCTGCATCCGCGCCCCGCCGGAGGCCGTGACCAGCACGAACGGCGCCTTGGCCGCCAGAGCGCGCTCCGCCGCGCGACAGAGCTTCTCACCCACGACGGACCCCATGCTGCCCCCCATGAAGCCGAAGTCAAAGACGCCGAGCACGATCCGTCGGCCATCCACCGCCCCCTCGCCGATGACGATGGCGTCCTTGCGTCCCGTCCGCTCCTGCTGGGCCTTCAGCCGATCCCGGTACGATTTCGTATCGGTGAAGGACAAGGGATCGCGCGCCTCGACCTCCGCGTCCCATTCCCGGAACGTCCCCAGGTCCACCAGCAGGGCGATGCGCTCCGAGACCGAGATGGGGAAGTGATAGTCGCACTTGGGACAGACCTTGTTGTTGCGATCCACTTCTTTCCGATAAACGATCTCGCGGCAGTGGCTGCACTTGAGCCACATGCCTTCGACCACCTTCGGCCGTTTGGAGCTATCGGGGACCGACGCGGACTCTTTTTTGAACCAGGCCATAGTTTAGATGATGATCTCCTGTCCTTCCTCCAGCACGGCCAGATGGGGAATTTTCAGACGAGCCAGTTGCCGCACGATGTCCTCGCGGAACCTCGGTTTGAGATGGTACACATACACCGGCAGGTCCGCCCGCCCGATCTTTTGGAATTCACGCGCCAGCAAGGACGGCGTCAGGTGCTTGCTGGCGCGGGCCAGATCCTCCATCTCATCCGGGAACGACGTCTCGATGAACGCCGCCTTCAAGGTCGGCTCGCGCGCCGCCACTTTCCAGATTTCCTCCGTCGTGAAGGTGTCGCCGCTGTACAAAAACGAGGTGGCGCCGTCGCGAATCAAAAACCCGACGGTCGGCACCAGATGATTCACGGGGATGGGCAGCACCCGCAAACCTGAGACCTCCGCCTCTTTTCCGACGTCCAGCGGCCGCAGCGAAAAGACCGGGTGCTGCGGGTTGGGCAATTGCAGAAAATCCGGATAGAGCTGGTCGTTGAAGAGATGCTGTTTCAGCCCCTCCAGCACTTCCGGGGTCCCGGCCAGCACGACCGGATCGACCACGTCGTCCACCAGGTTATCCGCCAGCATGGGCAGCCCCTGGATATGGTCGAAGTGCAGGTGCGTGAGCAGCACCTGCCGGATGCGCTTCTGCTCGGCCAGGTGCAGCGCGGCGCCCACGGTCCCCGCGTCCACCATGACCGTTTCGTTGACCAGGAATCCGCAGGTCCGGCATTGCCGAGGCCCCGGAGGCTCGTCCATGAGCTGGTCGGACCCATGGCATCCCAAAACCCGAATCCTCACCGGTCACGCTCCCGATTGGTCGTCGCCCCTCGCCCGGTCCGTCCCGCCTGAAAGAAGCGGGGGCAGAATAGCATAGCGCCCCCCTTTTCGCACGAAGAATCAAGCAATCAGCCGCTCCGCCAAACTGCGTAGGCGGGGCTGACCCCGATTGGATGCTCGGCTTTGTAGGAGTGCCTCACGCGACGAACGCCGTCAGACGGCCCGATGATTCCAAGCGAGAGGCTTCGGCGCGGATGAACGGGCCACGATCGCAGCCGAATGACACCACTGCCGGCGGAAGATTTCAAAAGAAGCCGTCGCCAAGGCCGATGCGAATCATCATGGCCAGCCCCAAGCCGATGCTCCCCAAGCTCGCGAGCCCCTGCACCGTCGCCTGGGCCTGACGTCCGAACGAGGCGGAAAAAACCAGCGGAAGGCTGATGGCGATCCCGACCAGCACCATGCCGATGACCGAACCAAGCCCAAAGACCAGGATATACACCGCCCCTTCCCAGGCGGTGCGGACCGCCGAGAGCACCATCAACATCAGGGCGGCCGAGCCGGCCAGACCGTGCATCATCCCGACCGCCAGAGGCTTCAGCGATACCTGGAGCCAGTGGACGTGCGCATGGTCGGCCTGCCGGCTGTGACGATGGAGGTGCAGGTGACTGCGTCCATCATGCTGATGGGCATGCACGTGCCACCGTTCGCGGAAAAGCGTCGCCGCCAAAGACCCGCCCAACAGAACCAGCATCACCCCGACGCCGAATTCGAGCGCCTGGGCGACCCGGTCGGGAATGGTGATTTTCAGTCCGATCACAGCCAGCCCCACCAACAGCAGCACCGCCGTGTGACCGCACCCCCAGCAGAAGCCGATCAGCCCGGAGGTGCGCAGATCGGGTCGGTCGGACAGGATCGTGGACACCGCCGCCAAGTGATCCGCATCCAACGCGTGGCGGGCGCCCAGCAGAAATCCGAGCCCCAGGAAGGTGGCGTATTGGAGATCCGGCATTCTAGTGATAGGCGGGGTCGGCGCCCCGGTGCGGGCAGGACCACCCGCCTGGGCTCCGGTGAAGGTCGAAGCCTCTCACCCTCCCCTGGCATGCATCTCGAGGTGCGGGTCCTCACGAAGCTTGTCGATCTCGATCAACTGGGCTTCGCGGGCGCCGACCTGCTCCAGCGCCTTCCGCTCTTCCGCTCCGCGATCCTTGCGCGCCCGCCACCCGGACAGGATGAGCGTCTTGATCTCTTCCCGTGAGGCACCGCCGCGGAGCGGCTGCCGCAGGTCCGTCCCCTCCTTGGCGTAGAGGCACAGGTACCACATGCCGTCGGCCGTGAGCCGGCTCCGGTCGCAGGTCGAGCAGAAGGGCGTGGTCGTGGACGCAATGATCCCGAACGTCGTCCCGTCCGGGAGCAGATAGCGCTGCGCCGGCGCAGAGCCTTCCTCCGCCACCGGCTCGATCCGCCCGTATCGCCGGCCCAACAGGTCGAGGATATCGGCGCGGGGGAAGACCTGCCCCAACGACCAGTCCGTCGCCCCCCCCACATCCATGTACTCGATGAACCGGACCTCGGCTTCCACCCGCTTGCCGTATTCGATCAGATCCACGAGCTCGTCGTCGTTGTAGCCGCGGATGACCACGGTGTCCAGCTTCAGGCCTTTGAACCCGACCCGCAGAACCGCCTCAATCCCCTTCAGCACCTGCTCGAACGTGTCGCGTTTCGTCAGCGCCCTGAAGCGCTCGGGCTTGAGGGTGTCCAGGCTGACGGTCACCCGGTGCAGCCCCGCATCGTAGAAGGCTTCCGCCTCGTCCGCCATCAGAACCCCGTTGGTCGTCAGGGCAATTTCCTTCAGCGATGTGTTGCGCCGCAGCAGCATGATCAAGTTCGGCAGGTCGCGGCGAAGAAGCGGCTCGCCCCCGGTCAGGCGGACTTTGTCCACCCCCAGCTCCGTGAAGACGCTCGTCAGCGTGGTCATCTCTTCGAACGTCAGGAGGGTCTCCCGAGGCAGCCAGGCGTAGTTCTCCTCCGGCATGCAGTACTTGCAGCGCAGGTTGCACCGGTCGGTGACGGACAGGCGCAGGCTCTTCAGCGGCCGCCCGAAGGTATCGAGCACCGCCGGCTGCTCGTGCGTGAGCGGGCGCGTGCTCACGGATGCTCCTCCACCCAGACCTCCCCTTCCGGAGTCTGCTCCAGTTTCCAGATCGGGGTGATCTGCTTCAGCTCGTCGATGCACCACTTGCAGGCCCGGAAGGCCTCCGCCCGATGCTCCGCGCCGACCACAATCAACACGATGTTCTCGCCGATCCCGATCTCGCCGTGCCGGTGAAGGATCAACACCTCGAGGACGTCGAAATCCTTCAGCGCCCGCTCGCGGATTTCGCGCAGCTTCTTCTGCGCCATGCCCTCGTAGTATTCGAAGGTGATGGCGCTGACGTCCCGCCCCTTGGACCGATCCCGCGCCGTTCCCAGAAAGATCGAGACGCCGCCGATGCGCGTGGACCGGCGGCGGACCCGGTCGATCTCGGCGTCCACCGAAAAGTTCTCCCGCTGGACCCGGACCAGCATCGCCTCCTCAGAGCCGGGGGAGCCATTTCCAGGGTGCGCCGGCGTCGCCGCCCCGCCGGCGAAGGGGGGCAGCAGGGCCACTTCATCGCCGTCCTTGATTTCGGTCTCTTCGTGGGCAATCTCCTGATTGACCGACACGAGCACCTTTTTCTTGTGGATCAGCTCGCCGACTTGAGGATACGCGGCCTCCAGCACGCCCACCAGGTCCTTGACCCGCCGCCCGCCGTTGAGCGCAATGGACAGCTCGCTCTGATTGCCAGCCAGCGTCTTGATCATGCCGAAGAGTTTCACGGTCACCATGAGCGCCCCCAAGTCGTTTAACGCGCCGGTCTCGTATAGGTCCCCGACTTCCCCCCGGACTTCGAGAGCAGGCAGATCTCACTGAAACTCATGCCCTTATCCACGGCCTTGCACATGTCATAGACGGTCAGGGCCGCGACCGAGACGGCCGTCATGGCCTCCATCTCAACCCCGGTGGGACCGGTCGTCTTGGCAGTCGCCGTGACAACGATGGAGCAGCGGCCCTGCTGGTCCGGTTGGGATTCTTCCTTGAAGCTGATATCCACGCTGGTGAGGAGGACCGGATGGCACATGGGAATCAGATCGGGGGTTCGCTTGGCACCCATCACACCGGCGACCTGCGCCACGGCCAGCACGTCCCCCTTGGCGATCTTCCCCCGCTGGATCTTCTCCAGGGTCTCCGGC
This sequence comes from uncultured Nitrospira sp., assembly GCA_964552455.1. Classification (GTDB taxonomy): domain Bacteria; phylum Nitrospirota; class Nitrospiria; order Nitrospirales; family Nitrospiraceae; genus VGXG01. The sequence continues at coordinate 2,363 of CAZKHY010000061.1, read as the reverse complement.
AGCATAAAGACCCGTGCCTGGGCCTGGGCAACCCGTTCGGTCGAAACCTTGCTGGTGACATCCACCATCCGGGCTCGCCCGGATTCATTGAAGTGCGTAAATTCGGCCATTTTCCTTGCTAAATCCACTGTTTTAAGCGAGGAACGACCAAGTGGACGATTATAGGTTTCGCTAAAGACCTTAGTCAAGCATCATCCTTGACTCTGCCCTTCTGCATCAACGAGAATGACGCATGGCCGATCGGGTGGTCATCGAACGCTTGGAATTTCAAGGTCATTGCGGCGTGACGCAGGAAGAGCGGCAACTGCCGCAGCCGATCGCCGTGGACCTTGAAGTGGGCTGCCTTCCCGGGACCGTGGCCGCTGCCGCCGCGGCCGACAGTCTGGCAAAGGCCCTGGACTATGCCAGGATGGCCGAGCGGATCGTCGCGATCGGAACGGCTCAGGAATTTTCTCTCTTGGAGACCCTGGCGGAACGACTGGCCGCGGCCATCCTGGCCGAGTTTCCCGCCACGGATTTGAAGCTCTGGGTACGGAAGATCGCGCCCCCCCTCAAGTACATCCAAGGGTCGGTCGGCGTGAGGCTGGAACGGACGCGTGAGGCCCCCCCGGCCGAACCGTCCACGGCCTCGGCCCCGGCTCGATTCCTTCAAGAGCAACTGCACTTGCTTCCCCAAGGCACGGTGCTGGATGTCGCGACCGGACAAGGCCGAAACGCGCTGTACCTGGCCTCGCACGGCTACGAAGTTGAAGGGTTGGACCGGGACGAGCAGGCTCTGGCCGCTGTGGCGGCTGCGGCCAGGCAGCGGAAGTTCACCAACGTGACCTTGCGCCGGGTGGACCTGGAGGCCGACCCTAGCCGGCCTCCGGACCTGCCGGAAGAACGCTACGACGTCATCCTGGTGTTCTTCTATCTCCACCGCCCTTTATTTCCAGGACTCCTGCGAGCCCTCAAGCCGGGCGGCGTGCTGCTCTACGAAACCTTTCTGATCGACAACCACCTGCGCTACCAGCATCCGCGCCGGAAAGAATTCTGCCTGGCGCACAACGAACTCCTGCACCTCACCGAGGGCCTGCGGGTCCTGCACTATGACGAAGGCGCGCGCGAAGAAGGCCACGGAAACGGGCCGGCCTTCACCGCCCGCTTGCTCGCCAGGAAAGAGGACCGGCATGGGCTCCGCGATGCATAAACCGGGTGATCGTATCGACCTCCACCTCCACACCACCCACTCGGATGGAAGCCTCACGACCGCGCAAGTCCTGGCCCTGGCCAAGAAGGCCGGCGTCAGCGCCTTGGCCATCACGGATCACGACATCCTGGACGGCATTCCCGAAGCCATCACGATCGGAGCGAGCCTGGGCATCGAGGTCATTCCCGGCATCGAGATCAGCTCCCGCCTGGATGACGCCGAGCTGCACATCCTGGGCTATTTTCTGGATTGGAAAGACCCAGCGCTGAACCGGCGCCTGGAGCTGGTCCGAGCCAGCCGCCACAGCCGCAATCCGCTGATCGTCGACAAGCTCAATGACCTGGGCCTGGCCCTCACCTATCAGGAGGTGCAGGAACTGGCGGGCACCGAATCGGTGGGCCGCCCCCACATCGCACGGGTCCTGATGCAGAAGGGTTACGTCCAGTCCGCCAAGGAAGCCTTCGACCGCTACCTGGCCGACGGAGCGGCCGCCTACGTCCCACGGGAGCTGCCGCAACCGGCCGAAGCCATCGCCTGGATCAGGGCCGCCCGCGGCATTCCCGTCCTGGCCCATCCCGTCTGGGCGAAGCAGAACGAGGCGGGACTCCTGAAGCTTTGCGGCAAGCTCAAGAGCGAGGGGCTCATGGGGATCGAGGTCCATTACAGCACCCACAAACCGCAGCAGACGAAAGAGTATCTCAACATCGCGCACCGTCTGGAGCTGCTCGTTACCGGCGGGAGCGACTTTCACGGCATCACGAAACCGGACATCGCGGTGGGCATCGGCCGCGGCGGACTCAAGGTCTCATCCAGGCTGCTGGAGCCGCTCAAGAAAGCCGCGGCCCATGTTTCCTGATCGTTCCTTCTCCGCCCCGTGCGCTCATCGTACCAGGCGGGACCGTCTCGCCGAGAGGGACGATTGGCATCCCCCGCACACCTGGTATCCTCCGATCGAGCCGAGTTGCGCGTCGAGACAGTCCTCTGACACAGGAGGGCATCACCATGCGACACCTGACACTTGCCGTCATCTTCGGAGGGTTGCTGGCAGCGGGGGCCGGCTGGGCCGGCGAGATCGCGATCATGCAGGGGGACGACGGGAGTCACGGCACCCTCTACGATTTCGGCGCCGTCAAGCTCTACAACGACTCGCAGGGCACCACCGGGACGATCTACG
>CAZKHY010000060.1:7992-20149 GCA_964552455.1 uncultured Nitrospira sp. | reverse complement strand
CTCCACCGCTCTCCCAACGAGAGACCCAGCACCCCGGAAGACCAGTCCTTGGAGATCAGCGGGAACTGGTGTCCTCTGCCGGCCCCCTGATGCAGACCGGGCAGAATCACCACCGGAAACTCCAGGCCCTTGGCCTTGTGGACGGTCAGGACGCGGACCGCCTCCAGCGACTCCTCCGCCAGCGCGCTCTCCGCCTCCTCCGGCTGTTCCGTCAGCCTGGCCGCCATCAAGTCCACGAAGCCCGTCAAGGTGAGGTGCGGACGATCGGCCAGACCGGCGGCGATTTCCCGGACTTTGATCAGGTTGGCCACGGCTTGCTCACCGTGGAGCGACGCGGCCGCCAGTTCCAGGACCGGCATCCGCTCAAACATGAGATCGATCGCCTCGGGCAAAGGACAGCCGGCCGCCGTGCGATGCAGCTCGGCCAGCAGCTCGTAGAGGCATCGGACCGATTGGCTGTGCGGGCTCGGCCAGCCGGCAAGGCGATCGGCCCGTCGCCAGTCCAAGGCGTCCCGCTCGGAGAGTTCGTACAGCTCCCGGTCCGTGACGCCGCCGAGCGGAGACCGCAACAACCCCGCCAGCGCCACCCTGTCATGGGGATTGTCCACCGAACGCAGCAGGTTGATCAGATCGATCACTTCCTGCCTTCGGTAGAAATGTTTCTCGCCGTCGGTCACGTAGGGAATCCGGTGCCGCCGCAGCGCGTCCAGATATTCCTGCGCCTGGGTGAGCGTCCGGAACAGCAGTCCGACATGGCCCGGCTTGAGGGTCGTCTGGCGGCCCTGGGCGTCGGTCAGCAGCTCCCGCTCGATCACCTCTTCCTTGAGCCAACGGGCCAGGGCCTCCGCCTCCGCGCGGGTCGCCGCGGCCGCATCGAACTCCTCGTCCCCCTCCGCCTTGACCAGGCGAAGCTCCACGCCCGGACTCGTCACGCCTCCCTGTCGGTTCGGCCTCGGCGCCAGCCGTACGTTGGGCGGCTGCAGATTCTCTTGGGGACGCAACAGCTTGTCAAAGACTTCATTCACCGCCTCCAGCACGGCCGCGTGGCTGCGGAAATTGGTGGTCAGCTCGCAGGCGATCCCCCCCGAGGCCAGGACCATCTCCAGCACTCGTTGGAAGGCCTCGATGTCGGCGCGGCGAAACGCATAGATGGACTGTTTGGGATCGCCCACGATGAACAGCTTGCCCGGAGCCAGCTCCACCTCCCGCCAGGACCGGCCGGCCCGCCCGGCGCGCTCGGCCAGGTAGAGGATGATTTCGTACTGAACCGGGTCTGTGTCCTGGAACTCATCGACCAGAAGCGCCTCATAGTCGCCTTTGAGGCGAGCCCGGACCGAGGGATGGTCCCGCAGAAGATCCCTCGCCCTGGCCAGGAGACCGTCGAAGGAAACCCAGCCCTGCTCCTGGAAGGTCTGCCGGACTTCCCGCACCAACGGCAGCACCAGCGAGACCAGATCCCGCATCAAGGCCGGCTCCACCAGAAGCAGCCGTTGCGCCGTTTCGACCAGGTTCCAGGCTTCGGCAAAATCTTCCTCGCTCCAGCCCGCAGGAGCGGGGCCGAGGTCCGAGCCCAGATGATCCCGATGGTCGGCGTCCAGGAACGTCGCCCCTTCCAATCCACGCTCCAGCAGGTGGCCGAACAGATCCTGCGCCGCTGCGAGAAGCTTCTCCGCCTTCCGCCGTTTGGGACGATCGTACGTCTTCAGAAGCTCCGCAGCGCGATGCCGTTTGTGCGCCGTCCAGCCGCGCAGGAAGGGGGACAACTGCCGCTCCTCGACCTGCTGGACCACTTCGTCCAGCGGCACCAGTTCGCCGCAGAGGGCTTGGGCCAGTTCGCGCAGTTGGGCCAGGTCCACCGTCGCCAGGATGCGGCGCCACCGGGCGTGGTCGCGGCCGCTGCGCCCCAGCTCCCGATCCAGCCACAGCTCCCAGCAGGCCTGAAAATGTTCGTTGAAACGGAGCCCGTCGTCCTCGATGAAATCCGGATCCACTCCGCTTTCGATCGGATGCAGCCGGAGGAGGTGCGCCGCAAAACTGTGCAAGGTGCCGATCTGGGCTTTCTCCAGATTCTGCAGCGCCGCCCGCGCCCTGGCCGCGATCTGGTCGGCCGCAAGCCCGTACCGATCCCGCAGCTCCTGCACCCCGGCCGCTCCGGACTCGACGCGGCCATCGGATGGCCCGGCGGAGGAACCGGCCGCCAGGAGGGCCAGGAGCCGCTCGCGCAGCCGGATCTTCATCTCGCCGGCCGCCTTGTTCGTAAAGGTCAGGGCCACGAGCCTGGTGATCTCGACCGGCCCCGGCTCCTTCATCAACAGGTGGACCAGCCGGTTCACCAACAAGGTGGTCTTGCCCGTGCCGGCTCCAGCGATGACGACGACGTTGCGGTCAAAGGTCGTCGCGGCCTGGCTGCGGATCACCGCATCCGGAATGGTCTTCTCGTTATTCGTCATCCGTCACTCGTCGCTGTCTTAGCCGTTTTCTGCTTGCGGAGAAGCCGCAGGCGCTGGGCCGAAGGCGCGCGATAGGCCCGCCACCAGGTCGGCCCGTGGTAGCGCCGGCAGGCCGTGGAAAAGTCGCAGTGGGCGCAGTAGCCGTCCGGCAGGATGTGGAACTGGCCTTCTTTGATCCCGCCGAGCAAGGCGGCCAGGGTCTGCTTGATCTGAGGACCGGCCGGCCCCTGCCAGGTCGCCGCATCGAAGGAGGCCCGCTCCACCCGGTTTTCCCAATGAGGGGCGAGGAACAGGAACTCGACCGATTCCACCGGCGGCGCGGCTTGCCCGTCCCGACCAGGTTCGCGCACCGGAGCCCGGGGCTTCATCAGCGCATAGAGGGGGGGCTGCAAGCGAAAGGCACGAACGGCCGCGGTGGGAAGGTTCCGATCTTCGCCCGTGATCTGCTGCGACTGCTTGTACTTGTAGTCCACGATGCGCAACGCGGGAGGATTCTCCCGCCGGTCAACCCGGTCCAGCCAGCCCTTGACCGTGACGGTCTCCGGCTTCCGGAGGGCCTCCGGCAGCCCCTCCAACCGGCCTTGCGCCTCCACCTCAAAGGCCACGGGACGAAAGCCGCTCACGCGGCATTCTTCCCCGTCGATCTCCAAAAGATCCAAGACCAGCGCTTCAACCGTTTCGCGGGCCAGGTCCCAGATCAAGGCATAGCCGGTCCCCTGCTTCGCTTCATGAGCCGTAAAGACTTCGTCCGCCGCCCGTCTGACGCAGTCCTGTACGGACACCGCCGGTTCCCGTTCCGGCCAGCCGGCCTCGACCAACCGGGGATAGCAGACCCGCAACAGGGCATGGCACAGTTCCCCCATGGTCTGGGCCTGCAATTCTTCCAGCACCGGCTGCCTGAGAGGTTCCAGCTTCAGCACCTGAGCGGCAAAGTACTGGAAGGGGCAGCGGGCATAGCGCTCCAGCGGCGTCGGGGCAACCCCCCGCCCGACAACCGATGTCCAGTACCGTTCCAGCGGCCCCGTGACCCCGTCCAAAGGTCCTGGCTGACCGGCCTCCCCCTCGAGAAGGCGCAACGCGTCCCCTCCGTTTTGAAACAGCAGGAGCCGTTCAGGACGATCCCACAAAGCCTGCAACGCAGCAGGATCATGTCCCTGGAGCACCAGCCAGAGAGCCAGTTCCTCCCTGGTCAACAGGGTCTGGAGAAAGGGCGTCGTTCCCACCCGTTCGGAAAAACGCCGAGGCACCAGGGTAACCTCACCCCCGGCGGGCCGGATCACTGCCTGATCCAGGTAGGGTGACGGCACCAACGGCCGGCCTTCCGCGTCAGCCCTCTGATAGAGCAGGTACAACCGCTGGGTCGCCGCCTGGGAGAGCATCGCAAACAGGAGCTGCTCCTCGTCGTAGCCGGCGAGCTTCTCGTCGATCTTGTAGCCCAGGGTTTCCTCCAGCACACGGCGGTGCCGGTCCCGGAGAAAGGCGTCCTCCCGGATGAAGCGCGGGAAGACTTTCTCGTTGAATCCCAGGAGAAACAGGGCTCGGAAGGGAAGTCCCCGGGCCGCCATCGCATCCAGCACCGGCACCCCCGGGTAGTTGCCATCGGCGACGGGGACCCTCGCCCGCTCGACGGCCCGGGTGAACGTGGCGGCCCATTCCTGCCACGAGATTTCGGCCCCGATCCGGTCGAGGAGACGGAGTTGCTCGATCAAATTCCTCAGAGCCGTCCCCAGACGCCTGAAGCGATCCGACGGCTCATCCTCCTCGCGCCAATCGGAACCAAGGCCCGGCACGGCAAGGCGCCTGGAAGCGAAGGAGACGAAGGCATCGGTCAGTTCGGCCGAACCGCCCCGCTCCGGAAGCGCGCGACAATCAGCCGCCAGCTCGGAGACGAGGCGCCAGAGGAGCCGCAGTTGCGCCGCCTCGATTGCCACGTGCCCGCCTCTCTCTGTCCTTGCCGCTTCCGTCTCTTCTCGATCTCCCACCCACAAATCTTGTTGCCCCGCCGCCTCCAGCCGCCGCCATTCCTCCTCGCCTCTGGTGATGCCCAGCACGCGGACGGCCAGCCGCCAGAGGTCCGGCCTCGGCTCCGCCTCCTGCCTCTCCATACGTTCGATCTTGTAGTGGGGCGCGGCCAGCACCTCCAGCACCGAAGCCTGGTACAGGCCGGTCACGGGAAGAGACGCAAGCTGCAGCAAGGTCTTGATCACCGGTTCCTGGACGATCGGGACGGTCGCGGTCGACGTGAACGGAATCCGGTGCCGGTCGAAGAGCCGCCGGAGCGAGGCTTGATAGGGGTCCAGGGTTCTGGCCACGACGCCGATGTCGTCGTAACGGTAGCCGTTCGTCTCCACCAGCGAAAGGATTTCCTTGCAACAGACCGCCAGCTCGTCGTCGGCTCCCACCACGCTGATCACCCGCACCTGCGGCGGCTCCTGAACCGTTCCCGGACCGGCCGGCACAGGTTGGGGCCCGAGGGGAAGCACGTGCCGTTCGTAGAAACGTCGGGCAAAGCCCCAGGCCGCTCGATCGGATCGTTCGGAAAGAGGAAAGTAGAGGGTCACGGAGGCCTTGGCCGCCACTGCTTCAAAGAGGGAGAGCTGCACCTGCGTCAGGTCGTAGAAACCGTAATAGCAGAGCCCCTGCAGCCGGGAAAGGAAGCGGGAGGTCGAAGCCAGAGGGGTCGCGGCGACCGCCACGTCATCGGCCGAGCCGACGCCCAAGACCCGCTTGGACTCCAGGACCGCCGCATAGAGCGTGATCAGGGCTTGGAGCTTGGGCGTGTCTTCCGGATCGAACAGCCCTTCGCCCACCGCGCGCAGGGCGACCGCCGGATCAACCGCCGCATCCTTGAGGTCGCGCACCGTGGCCCAGAGGGCCGACCAGGTTCCCGCGGTCTGGCCGAACTGCCGGAGCAGCTCCACGCCGGGCAGAGGGCGGCGGACAAGCTGACGGAGCAGTTGCTCGAAGAAGAGGTCCTCCACGAGCAACATGGGCGCCGGCGGCAAGGGCGCGTGAACCTCCGGCATCTTGTCGGGCGGAGCGGATTGACCCCGCCCTTCTTCATACAGCCGGAGCGCAAGCTGGTGGAAGGTCAGGAAGTGGACGTTCAGGAGCGGGAGCTTGGCATCGAGGACCAACAAACGGCGCAGGCGATCCAAGAGGAGCTTGGAAGGAACGACGATGGCGAAGGGGGCAAGCGGATCGGTTTCCTTGAGCCGCCGGATTTCTTCGGTCAGCGCACGCTCAAGGTCAGGATGGAAGGGACCGGTGACGATCCTCAACATGGACTCAATGGTGAATGATGAGAGGTGAACGATGAATGTCTGATCTCAAGCCATTCAGCATTCCGCATTCATCATTCAGCATTGGCTTAGCCGGTCTCCGGCCCCATGCTCTCCCCGTTGCAATCCTGGCAGGCCCAGTCTCCGTCCACGAAGGCCATGGGATCGCCGCAGAGGGGACAGTCCGGAGGAGGTCCCTTATCCAGCATCGGCAAGGGAGGCAGTTCGACATCGAGCTCGTCTTGATTGCCGTCCATCGCTCTTCCTCGCTGAGCCTTCGGCGCTCAGCCATCTGCAGACGTCTAGGTTGGCCTCGGCGCGAGGGCTTTTTCGGCGCTCTGGCGGCTGGGCACGCCGATGAAGGTGAGGCGTCCGTTGATGATCGTCGCAGGCACGGCCCGGACCGCATGGCGCTCGGCCAGTTCCTGCCCGTCCGGCGTGGTGATGTCCACTTCCCGGTAGTTGAAGCTGTACTTCACCCGCAGTTCCTTGAACAGGCGCTTGGCCGAGGGGCAGGCGCCGCAGGTGGGTGAGTACAGAAGAACGACGTTCGCCATAGATGCACTCCCTCTGACAGTCGCTGGCGCATCTTACCATCGCCTCAAAAGACCGCGCAAGGGCGGGCGGGGCCGGCAGAGCATTCCGGGGCACCCTGCCTGATCTGAAAAAATCGCCGCCTTGCAACCGCCTTCCCGTTCCGATATGGTACGCCGCGCTATGGCCGATCGGATCAACGGAACGCTCGCCGGACAACTCGTCCTGGCTTGCGTGAGCGGCCTCCTGTATCCTCTCTGCTTTCCCGATTTTGATCTCGGCTGGCTGGCCTGGATCGCCCTGCTTCCCCTCCATGCAGCCCTCGCAGCCTTCGGCGACGCCGCTCCTCGACGGGCGTTCTGGCTCGGCTGGCTGACCGGCCTGCTCGCGTTTGTCGGGGTCATGTTCTGGGTCGTCACGGCCATGCACCTGTATGGGAAAGTCCCGCTCGCCGTCAGCTACGCCCTCATGGTGTTGCTCGCTTCCTACCTCGGCCTCTATATCGCCCTCTATGCGGCCGGCTTCGCCTGGCTGAAGAACGCTTTTCCGTCCTACTCATACCTGGCGGTCCCCTTTCTCTGGGTGACGCTGGAGTGGCTCCGTACTTATCTGTTCTCAGGCCTCCCCTGGGATCTCCTGGGCTATTCCCAATATAAGTGGCTGCCGGTGATCCAGGCGGCGGACCATGCGGGGGTCTATGGCATCTCGTTTCTGGTCGTCCTCGTCAACGTCGCCCTGGCCGAGACAGGACTCTGGGTCCTCGAGCGCTTGCGACGACCATCGGGAGAAGCCGTTGCGTCGTTCCCCCGGCTCACCCCGGCGACCGCCGTGCTGGCCCTGATCCTCACGCTCTGGTACGGGCAGGGTCAACTCGAGAACAGCGCCTCATCCCCTGCCGCCCCCTCCCTCACGATCGGCCTCGTGCAAGCCAACATCGACCAGGCCCATAAATGGGACGCAGCTTACCGCCTCGACACGCTGGAGCGGTACCAGCGCCTGACCGAACGGGCGGCCGCCGGGACCGATTTCCTCATCTGGCCCGAAGCGGCCACGCCTTTTCTGTTCGAACGAGAGCCGGATTACCGCCTCGAAGTCATCCGACTGGTGGAGACCCATCGCGTGCCGCTTCTCTTCGGCAGCCCGGCGCTCCGCTATTACCCGACCGGCCGACCCTACCTCTTGAACAGCGCCTACTTGCTGGGGCCGGACGGCACTCTGCTCGGCCGCTACGACAAGCAGCACCTGGTTCCGTTCGGCGAGTACATCCCGCTCAAGTCTTCCCTCCTCTTCTTTCTGGACAAGCTGGTGGAAGGGATCGGCGACTTCGAAGCGGGCAAGGCCGCAACCATCCTGTCGGTCCCGGAAAAACCGGGGGTGCCTGCTCATACGGGATCGCCCAAGTTCGGGGTCGTCATCTGCTACGAGGTGATCTTTCCGAACCTCGTGCGGGAGTTCGCGGTCAACGGAGCCGACTTCATGGTCACGATCACGAACGACGCCTGGTTCGGCGCCTCGGCCGCCCCCTTCCAGCATTTCGGGATGGTGGTCCTCCGGGCCGTGGAAAACCGGCGGGCCTTCGCCCGCGCCGCCAACACCGGCATCTCCGGCTTCATCGACCAGTACGGACGCATCTTGCTGTCCACCCCGATCTTCGAAGAGAGGGCCGTCGCCGGCACCGTTCCGATCGAACGACGGATCACTTTTTACAGCCGCTACGGTGATGTCTTTGCGTACGCCTGTGTTATAATCACCGGACTTTTGCTCACGGCGGCATACAAACGGAATCGGACGGAGGGCTGGGCCCCTCGAAGAAAGCGGTAAAGAGGCATCACGATGCTCGACGAACTACGTGCCAGGGTGAAGACCGTCGGCGAACAAGTCAGCGAACTCCGGGGGCATCTTTGACCTCCCCCACCTGACTGCTGAACTCCAGGATCTGGAGCGAGCCACCGGGCAACCGGACTTCTGGAAAGACCCCAGGGCCGCCGCCCGCGTCAGCCGGAAGAAAGCCGCCCTTGAGCGGGAACTCAAGCGCTGGACTGAAATTGAGCGCCAGCAGGAGGATCTGCGCGCCCTGCTCGAGCTGGCCGAAGAGAGTCAGGACTCGTCCATGGAGCACGAGCTGGCCGCCGAACTGACCCGGTTCGAATCCTCGGTGCACCAACTGCGGGTCGAGCTGCTGCTCTCGGGAGAGCACGACGAGAGCAACGCCATCCTGGCCATCCATCCGGGAGCCGGCGGGACCGAGTCGCAGGACTGGGCCCAGATGCTCCTCCGGATGTACGTGCGCTGGGCGGAACGGAAGGGGTACAAAGTCGAGACGCTGGACTTTCAGGCGGGCGACGAGGCGGGCATCAAGAGCGCGACTCTCTCCCTCACCGGACCTTACAGCTACGGCTACCTCAAGGCCGAGGCCGGCGTCCACCGCCTGGTCCGGATTTCCCCGTTCGACGCGAACAAGCGGCGCCACACCTCGTTCGCCTCGGTCTTCGTCTATCCGGAACTGGAGGACGACGTGGAGCTGGTGATCAACGAGAACGATTTGAAGATCGACACCTTCCGGGCCGGCGGGGCCGGCGGGCAGAACGTGAACAAGGTGGAGACCGCCATCCGCATCACCCACCTGCCGACCGGCATCGTGGTCCAGTGCCAGAACGAGCGCTCGCAGTTGCAGAACAAGAACGGCGCCATGAAGATTTTGAAAGCGCGTCTCTTTGAACTGGAGCAACAGAAGAAAGAAGCCCAGTTCCAGTCCATGGTCGGAGAGAAAAAAGAGATCGGCTTCGGGAGCCAGATCCGGTCGTACGTCTTCCAGCCCTACCAGATGGTCAAGGATCACCGGACGAGCCACGAGGTGGGCGACATCAACTCGGTCATGGACGGCGAGATCGACGGTTTCATCGAAGCGTATTTAAAGCAGCAAATGGCTAGCAGTAAATAGCGAATAGCTATGATCTACTACTATCGGGAGTTCGCTTCTCGCTATTCGCTGTTTGCTATCAGCTATTAGCCAAAGACATGGATGAACTGAGCGACCAGCGGCAGCAGCGGATCAAGAAACTGGACCTCCTCCGCGACTTGCGGGTCCAGCCCTACGGCACCAAGTTCGACGTGACGGACCGGGCCGGCCAGTTGATCCGCCTGCACGGGAACAAATCCAAGGAAGAACTGGAACGGGAGCGGATCACCTGCCGCCTCGCGGGCCGGATCGTCGCCCTGCGCCGGTTCGGCAAGGCGGCGTTTGCCGTCCTGCAGGACGGGGCGGACCGGCTCCAGGCCTACTTGAAGAAAGACTTGCTGACCGACCAGAGCTACCGCGTCTGCGAGCAGTTGGACCTGGGCGACTGGATCGGCGTCGGCGGGCACCTGTTCCGCACCAAGACCAACGAGTTCACGGTCGAGGTGTCCGAGCTGACGTTCCTCAGCAAAGCCCTCCGTCCCCTCCCGGAGAAGTGGCACGGACTGACGGACGTGGAGACCCGCTACCGCCAGCGGTACGTGGACCTGATCGCCAACCCCTCGGTCCACGAGATCTTCGTCACCCGCAGCCGCATCATCGCCGGCATCCGTTCCTTCCTGATCGAGAAGGGCTTTCTGGAGGTGGAAACCCCGATGATGCAGCCGATCCCCGGCGGCGCCACGGCCCGCCCCTTCGTCACCCACCACAATGCGCTGGGGACGGACCTTTATTTGCGGATCGCGCCGGAGCTGTACCTGAAACGGCTGATCGTGGGCGGCTTCCCCCGCGTCTTCGAGATCAACCGGAACTTCCGGAACGAGGGGATCTCCACCATCCACAACCCCGAGTTCACGATGCTGGAGTTCTACGTCGCCTATGCGGACTACAACGACCTGATCGCGCTCACGGAGGAGCTGTTCGGGCGGCTCGCGCAGGAGGTGCTGGGCGGCACCACGATCGAGTACCAGGGCAAGCAGATCAACCTGGCGTCCCCCTGGCGCCGCTGGTCCTACCGACAGGCGATCCTGGAGGTCAACAAGCTGGACGCTTCCGTCGTGCAGGACCGGGCGGCCGCGCTGGAGGCGGCCAAGCGGCTGGGCGTGGAAGTGGACCCGAAAGCCGGCCTGGTCCCCATCCTCAACGAGATCTTCGAGGAGACCGTCGAGCCCAACTTGATCCAGCCGACCTTCATCACCGATTACCCGATCGAACTCTCGCCGCTGGCCCGCCGGAAGGATGCGGACCCCTCCCTCACCGACCGGTTCGAGCTCTACATCGCCGGGCGGGAGATCGCCAACGCTTTCTCCGAGCTGAACGATCCGCTGGACCAGCGCCAGCGCTTCGAGGCCCAGGTGGTCCAGCGGGAAGCGGGCGACGAGGAAGCCCATTACCTGGACGAGGACTTCCTGCGCGCGCTCGAGCACGGGATGCCGCCGACGGCCGGCGAGGGCATCGGCATCGACCGGGTCGTCATGCTCTTCACCGACCAGGCCTCGATCCGCGACGTGATCCTCTTCCCCCAACTGCGTCCGGAGAAATGATCGGCATTGACCGGATGAGCATGCTCTTCACCAACCAGGCCTCGATCCGCGACGTGATCGTCTCATCCACCTGGCCTCAACCGCGCCCGGAGACATAACGGTGCACCTTCCCTATGAGATCTTCATCGGCCTGCGGTATCTCCGGGCCAAGCGTCGCCACCGGACCATCTCGCTCAACACGTTCGTCTCGGTCGCCGGGATCACCCTGGGCGTGGCGGCCCTGATCGGCACGTTGGGGATCATGACCGGCTTCAAGGAGGACCTCCAGGCCAAGATCCTGGGCACGACCTCCCACATCGTCGTCCACGACCGCACGAAAGACGGCATGGCCGGCTACGACGACCTCGCCGCAAGGGTCGAGCAGGTGCCCCACGTCCTGGCCGCCACCCCCTTCGTCTTCCGCCAGGTGCTCCTGACCTCGCAAACCGGCGTCCAAGGCATCGTCCTCCGGGGGATCGATCAGCAGAGGGAACGGAAAGTCACCGAGCTGGCCAGGAACATCCGATCGGGCAACCTGGAAGACCTCGACCGGCCGGTTGCTCAGACCGGGGAATCCGCCCCCGTGCAATCCCAAACCGCCGAGACCGCTCCCCAGCCGACCCACCCCGGCATCATCCTCGGGAAAGAGCTGTCCATGAGGCTGGGAACCTACGTGGGCGACCACATCAACGTCGTCTCGCCGGTGGGTCCCTCCAGCTCCATCGGGGCCCTCACCATGACCCCCAAGATCCGCACCTTCACGGTGGTGGCCGTCTTCGAATCCGGCATGTACGAGTATGACTCTTCCCTGGCCTACATCTCGCTCGGCGAAGCCCAGAAGTTCTTCAACATGGGACAGACCGTGACGGGGATCGAAGTGAAAGTGGACGACATCTTCCAGGCGGCCGAGATCGCCCGGTCGATCGAGCAGACCCTCGGCTTTCCTTATTGGGCCCGGGACTGGATGCAGCTCAACAAGAACCTCTTCTCCGCGTTGAAGCTGGAAAAGACCATGATGTTCCTCCTGCTGGTCCTGATCACGATCGTCGCCTCCTTCAACATCGTCAGCACCCTGACGATGATCGTGAACGAGAAACAGCGGGAGATCGCCATCCTCAAGGCCATGGGCGCCACCAGGAAAGCCATCATGCGGATCTTCATGCTGAACGGGCTGATCATCGGGTTGACCGGCACGACGATCGGCATCCCGCTGGGCTACACCTTCCTCTGGCTGATCCAGAACTACTGGACGTTCGACCAGACCGTCTATTACATCTCCCGCATCCCGGTCCACGTGCAGGCCTTGGACGTGATCATGGTGTCCTTCTCGGCCATCCTGATCAGCTTCGCCGCCACCCTCTACCCGTCCTGGCAGGCGGCCAAGCTGGACCCGGCCGCCGCGCTGCGGTATGA
>CAZKHY010000060.1:0-7892 GCA_964552455.1 uncultured Nitrospira sp. | reverse complement strand
ATGGTCCAGGTGCTGGACCTCCATAAATCCTTTCCCATGGGCGGCCAGGAGGTGACGGCCCTCCGAGGCGTGCGGTTCGACATCGCGCGCGGCGAATTGCTGGCGATCGTCGGAGCCTCGGGCGCCGGCAAGAGCACGCTGCTCCAGATCATCGGGACGCTGGACCGTCCCACCAGCGGCACCGTGCTGTTCGAGGGACAAGACTTGTTCAAGCTCTCGGAGCAGGCTCAGGCGGAATTCCGCAACAAGCGGGTGGGATTCGTCTTCCAGTTTCACCACCTGCTGCCCGAATTCACCGCGCTCGAGAACGCCTGTTTCCCCGCCTACATCCAAAACCGTCCGCGGGAGCAGGCGCTGGCCGAAGCCACGGCTCTCTTGAAGGAGGTCGGGCTGGGCCACCGGCTGCAACACAAGCCGGGCGAGCTCTCCGGCGGCGAACAGCAGCGGGTGGCGGTCGCGCGGGCCCTCATGCAGAACCCCGATCTGGTGCTGGCGGACGAGCCGACCGGCAACCTGGACACCCACACGGGCGAGGCTCTGTTCGCCTTGATGCGCACGTTGAACCGGGAGCGCGGCATCACCTTCGTGATCGTCACCCACAACGACAAACTCTCGGCCCAGGCCGACCGCATCATCCACATGGAAGACGGCATGGTCTCGCAGAGCTGACAGTCCTCCCCCCTAGACATCCCCCGACTGCCGTCCCGCCGGTCGAAATTTTCTTGGATATGGCCCCTCCTCCGTATTATTTTTTCCAGCTTCGCAGAAAGCATGGAGATGGGGTTGTTGATCGGAAGGTCCGAGAAGCCGTTGAACGGAACGGGTATCCTGTCATGGATTGCGGCGGCGGACACCGAGGAACCCGGCGCTAGTCCTGTTTGACGCGGTGATAGACCTTCCCGTCGATGAAGATCTCCAGCAGGTGCGCGTCCACCTTGCCGTGCTTGACCTCGTCCTCGAGGATCGTGAGGGCCTTCGTGGTGGGAACCGCCGCCTTGTAGGGTCGGTCCGAAGCGGTCAGCGCATCGTAAATGTCGCAGATCGTCATCATGCGCGTCTGGACCGGGATCGTCTCGCCCGGCACCTGCCTGGGATAGCCGCTCCCATCCAGTTTTTCATGGTGCCCGTACGCGATGAGCGGGATGTTCTTGAGGGACTTGGTCCAGGGGATCGTGGACAGGAACCGGTAGGTGTGGGTCACGTGACTCTCGATCTCCAGGCGTTCCTCCGCCGTGAGGCTCCCCTTGGGAATCGAGAGCGTGACGGTCTCTTCCGGCGTCAAATAGGACCGGGGCTCGCCGAAGTAGTCAAACTTCATGGTGGCGATGTCGTGCAGCCGTTCGAAGCCCCCTTGCGGCAACAGCGTGGGCCGGTTGCAGGCCAGGAGGAATTCCAGCAGGCCCTCCGTTTCGGCCACCTGGCGGGCCAGGGTCTCGTCCACTTCGGCCAGCAGCGCAACCGTAGCGGCTCGATCCCCCGACAGCAGAAGGTCCACCTTCCGCCGCAGGGCCTGGACTTCGAGCGTCCGCTTGATGAAATCGAAGCGATCCTTGAGCAAGGCCAGATCGACGGGCATGAGCTTCTCGGCCTTCACGAGCACGTGTTCGCGGACACCGACTTTGCCGAAGTCGTGCAGGACCGCTGCGTAGCGGAGTTCCTTCATCTGGTCGTGGTCGAACTGGACGTCCGCGTAGGGTCCGTGCTCCACCCGGTCGACCAACTCGGCCATCCCGCACGTGAGCGTGGCCACCCGGTCGCTGTGGCCGCTGGTGGTCGGGTCCCGACTTTCAATCGCCAGCACGCTGGCCGAGATGAACCCCTCGAACAACCGGTTGATCTCTTCGTACAGGTTGGCGTTCTCGATCGCGATGCCGACCTGGTGTCCCAGACTCACGAAGTCCTGCAGGTCCTCGTCGCCGAACAGGCTGCCGTTCTTCTTGTTGATGGCCTGCAACACGCCCAGCAGCTTGTCGCGGGCCTTGACCGGCACGCAGACCATGTTGCGGGTGACGAAGCCGCTCTTCTTGTCCGCCTCTCGGGAGAAGCGGGAATCGGTCTGGCAGTCGTTGATGATCACCGGCTCGCCGGTCTGGGCCACGTAGCCGGCGATCCCCTGCCCCACCTTCAGCCGGATCTCCCGGACCCCCTCGCCCTTCTCCCCCAAGGCGACCTCGAAGTAGAGCTCCTGGGCCGCCTCGTCCAGCAGCAGCAGCGAGCCGGCCTCGGCCTCCATGATGAAGGTGATGGCTTCGATCGCCCGCTTCCTGATCTCGGCCTGGTTCAAGCTGGAGTTCAGGACCCCGCTCACCTCCTGGAGCTTCTTCAACCGCGCGATCTTTTCCTGATGGCTCCGGAACAGGCGGGAGTTCTCCAGCGCGATCGCCACCTGATTGGCCAGACTGGCGAACTCCAGCAGGTCCCAATTGCTGAACGGCTTGCCGCCCCGCTTGTTGACCGCCTGCAGCACCCCCAGGATCTTGCCGCGCGCCCGGACCGGCACGGAAAGCAGGGACTTCGTGGTGAAGCCCGTGAGCTTGTCGGCCTCCCTGAAGACCCGCGGGTCACGCTGCGTATCGTTGACGATCAGCGGCTCGCCGGTCCGCGCCACGAGTCCGGCCACCCCCTGACCAGGCTTGAGGCGCAGGCCTTTCAACGGCACGGCCCGCTCGCCGACCGCCATTTCGAAGACCAGATCGCCGGTCCGCCCGTCCAGCAGCAGCAGGGCCCCGACCTCGGCCTCGACCAGGTTGGCGGCCGCCTCGATCGCGCGCTGCAAGATCTCGCGCTCGTCGAGCGAGGAGTTCAGAATCTCGCTGACCTCCTCCAGTTGCTTGATGCGCACGATCTTCTGCGCGTATTTCTGGGCCAGGCGGGAATGGTCCAGCCCGACCGCCAGCCTGGTGGCCACGAAATCCAGCAACCCGTCGTCTTCCTCGCCGGCCTGCTTTTCGGCCGGCAACCCGTCCACGAGCAGAACGCCCTCGATCCGCCGGCCGCGCCTCAGCGGATAGGCCAGGAGATCGCCAGCGGCGACCGATCGCCCCTCCCGCACCACGCGCGCGACAATGGAGTCCGGCTCCTGAGCGGACCGCCCGCGTTCTTTGCCGCAGGCCGCCACGCAGCGCATGCTCTTGGTCAACTCGTCGAGCAGGTACACGGCAGCCCCTTGCACCTCGGTCATCTCGATGAACACACGCAGACAGGCGTCCGCCACTTCTTCCGGGGTCCGCCCGTTCGTCACCGCTGAGGTGATGGTCTCGATGAGCTGTTGTCGGACTTGCTGAGGAACGGCAGGGGACGGCGGTGACGCGGAAAGAGAAGGCGATTTTGAACCGTTCTTGCGGGACCTGGCGCGAGAAACGGGCGCCTTGGCTCGTAAGATTCGGCCGTTTGCCCGCCGCGACGACGCCATCGAGCCTCCATACCGCGCTTGCGTGAGCCGCCCGCTTCGATCAGATGCGGGCGGAGAGGTCCTTGGCCACCAGTGATTCTAATACTGCGGCGGATGCGACGCCCGTGCTCATGGCGGTCTTCAGCGATCGGACGAACTGCCCGACCCGTTCCGGCAGCGCCGGGTCCTGCTGGTGCTCGCCGATCTGCCGGACGATCGCGCTCCCCACGATGACCCCGTCGGCGACCGCGGCCACCCGCGCCGCATCCTGCGGCGTGGCGATGCCGAACCCCACCGCCACGGGCACGTCGGTGACCCGCCGGATCTTCGTCACGTTCTGCCGGACATCGTCCAGGTCGGTCAACTTCGAGCCGGTAATGCCGGTCAGCGACACGTAATAGAGGAAGCCCCGCGACCGTTTCGCCACCACCGTGCGCCTGGCTGCCGTGCTGGTCGGCGCGAGCAGGAAGATCAGTCGCAGGCCCGCTTCCGCCGCAGCCGGCTCAAACGGACCGGCTTCCTCCGGCGGCATGTCCGGAACGATCACCCCGTCCACCCCGGCCGCCACGGCCTGTCGGCAAAAGGCCGCCTCGCCCAGGGCATGGATCGTGTTGTAGTAGGCCATGAGGACCAAGGGGATCTGGGTCCTGGCCCTGAGGGTCTTCACGGTCTCAAGAATCTTCCTCAGCGACGTGCCGCTGCGCAGAGCCCGCTCGGCGGCCTTCTGGATCACGGGCCCGTCGGCGATGGGATCGGAGAAGGGCACGCCCAGTTCGACGACATCCGCCCCGGCTCTCTCCAGCTCCAGCACCAGGGACTCCGTCTCCTGCAGGGAAGGATCGCCGGCCATGATGTAGGCGATCAGGGCTTTCTCGCCCTTGCTCCGCAGCCGCTCGAATGTTGCGTCCAGTCGATTCATCGTCGTAGGTTTCAGCCATCAGCTTTCAGCAATCAGCTTCCGCTGATAGCTGACGGCTGAGCGCTGACAGCTATAAGGTGACCCCTTTGATCCTCGCCACTTGCTGCACGTCCTTGTCGCCGCGTCCGGAGAGGTTCACGACGATCACCTGTTTTTTCTTCAATCGTGGCGCGAGCTTGACGACTTCGGCCACCGCATGCGCGCTTTCCAGCGCCGGCATGATGCCCTCCTCGCGCGCCAGCAGATCGAAGGCCGACAGGGCCTCGTCGTCCGTGACCGAGGTGTACTGGATGCGCCCGGCATCGTGGTAGAAGCTGTGCTCCGGCCCGACGGCCGCATAGTCCAGGCCGGCCGAGACCGAATGGGTCAGGTTCACCTGGCCGTCGTCGTCCTGCAACAGATAGGTCATCGTTCCATGCAGCACGCCGGGCCGTCCTCCGGCGAAGCGGGCCGCGTGCTTGCCGCTCTCGATCCCCAGCCCGCCCGCCTCCACGCCGATCATCCCGACCGCCCGGTCCTTGAGAAACGCGTGGAAGAGGCCGATGGAGTTGCTCCCGCCGCCGACGCAGGCGACGAGATAGTCCGGCAGCCTCCCCTCCTCGGCCAGGACCTGCTTCCTGGCCTCCCGTCCGATGATGGACTGGAAGTCGCGGATCATCATGGGATAGGGATGCGGCCCCAGTACGGAGCCGAGGATATAGTTGGTGGTCCGGACGTTCGTGGTCCAGTCGCGCATGGCCTCGTTCATGGCGTCCTTGAGCGTGCGGCTGCCGGCCTCCACGCCGGTGACGGTCGCGCCGAGCAGCCTCATCCGGAAGACGTTCAGGGCCTGGCGCTGCATGTCCTCCGTGCCCATGTAGATCTCGCAGGCCAGCCCGAACATGGCGGCCGCCGTGGCCGTGGCGACCCCGTGCTGGCCGGCGCCGGTCTCGGCGATCACCCGCTTTTTTTTCATCCGGCGGGCCAGCAGCACCTGTCCGATCGAGTTGTTGATCTTGTGTGCGCCCGTGTGACAGAGATCCTCCCGCTTGAGGTAGATCCTGGCCCCGCCCAGATGGCGCGTGAGCCGCTCGGCGAAATAGAGCGAGGTGGGACGACCGACGAAATGTTTGAGGTAGTGGGCCAGTTCCGCCTGGAATTTGCGATCGCGGCGGGCCTTGTTGTAGGCCTGCTCCAGTTCGAGGATGGCCGGCATGAGCGTTTCGGGCACGTAGCGCCCCCCGAACGCACCGAAGCGGCCATGGCTGTTAGGTAGTTGCTGCATCGCTTATTGGTCCAAAAGTCTGAAAGTCGAAAAGTCATCAAGTCATGCGTTCTTGTTGAAGACTTTATGACTTGACGGACTTGCCGACTTGACGGCTCACGCGAAGTATAGACCCGAGGTTAAACGGACGCAAGCTTTGCCGCATGAATGAAGGCTTCGACTTTCGCAGGGTCTTTCCTGCCGGGACTGGCCTCCACCCCGCTGCTCACATCCACCCCGTAGGGCTTCACGGATTTGATCGCCTCCCCCACGTTTTCCGGCGTGAGCCCACCGGCCAGCAGAATCCTTGCCGCTTGGGCTGCTTCGGCCGCGAGAGTCCAATCAGCGACAAGCCCCGTGCCTCCGTAAGTCTCTTCCGAAAAGGCGTCCACGACAAAGCCGCGCACCGATGCCCGCCCCTTATATTCCGCTAGAGCCAGCAACGTCCCTCGGTCACGCAGCCGGATGCCTTTGAGCACGGGACGACCCAGCGATTCGCAGTAGGCGGCATCCTCATCCCCGTGAAGCTGAGCGAGAGCCAGACCGCAGCCATCCATGAGATCACGGACTTTCTTCACGTCCTCGTTCACGAAAACGCCGACCGGCAGCACGAAGGGGGGCAGCCCCGCGACGATGCGTTTGACCTGTTCCGCCTCCGCGTAACGAGGGCTCTTCCGGTAGAACACAAACCCGAGCGCATCCGCACCGGCTTCCACGGCCGCCTTGGCGTCCTCGGCGTTCGTGATCCCACAGATTTTGACTTTGATCCCGCTCATGGCTCCTTGTGGCCGATCGCTTCAACGAAGGTCTGGGCGAACAGAATGCCCGGCTGCTTGGCCCATTGCCTCAGGGACCGGCACAGGTCGCCGACCTCGGCTCGGCTGAACCCAGGCCCCGCGACCGCCTGCTTCCCTACCCCCTGTTCGATCCTCTCGGCCAGCAACTCCGCGGCGAGCGGCACATCCTCATAACAGTCGTACATCGCCGTCATCGTGATGCGCGAGAATCCGGCTTCCTGCAAAAGCTGCCCGAATTCGCGCCCGACGTAGGGGTTCCCGCCGTTTCGCCGCTGGATCGCCTTGTAGACTTCGATGGCTCGTTCCGCCTCCGGATCGCGCGGCGCCATGAGATTGCCGGACCAATCGGGGCTTGCAACGGCCGCCAGGCCGCCGGAGCGAAGGACACGCCGGATTTCATGGAGTGCGGCCAACGGCTCACTCAAGTGCTCGAACAAGGCGTGCGAGAACACCGCATCGAACGAGCAGTCGGGAAACGGCAGCTTGTACACGCTGGCCGCTTCAAACCGAGTGTTTTTCAGCCCCCGATCCCTGGCCGTCTTTTCCGCAATCGCAATCTGGCTCGGTTCCAGATCCACGCCCACGACCGATCCCGGCGCCACCGCCTCGGCCAACCCCACCGTAATCGTGCCGGGGCCACAGCCGCAATCCAGCAGACTCATGCCTTGCTTCACATGCGGCAGAAGAAACGCTGCATCCCGCGCCGCATACCGCCTCATCATGTACCGGACGGCGACTTCGCTATAGCCTGGGGTGTAGGATTCCATGCTTGTCCATCATTCTCGCCGCGAAAACATTTTATCGGGCCTGGCAGAAGCTGATGCGGGCACCGCCCGTATCTCGCGGAACCAGCACCCGCCCGATCCCGCGAATGCCCTCATCATAGAAGGGAACGTCACGGGCTTGCCACTCGTGTGCAAGACCGGCCAAATCTTGAGTGAGCAACGCCGCCATCTGCACCCCGTCCCCTGAAAAACTCTGCGAAAGATGAATCGCCCCCCGCTGGAGCGGAAGCTTGCCCTCGACGGGCCTCTCCCCGAGCAGTTGCGTGTAGGCCGTAATCGCCGGCTGAAGATCCGCCGCTCCGACTTCCACCCAGCCGATCCGAGTAGAAGAGCCGATTCCCTCCGCCGGCGGAGGCACACGCAGCGCGCGCGGCGTCAGGTCCTGGATCAGAAACGGGAGCCGGGAATTGTCCGGATGGGCAGTCTGCCACGAGACCTGCTGCCCGTCAGGCCGGACCCGCCCGCCGGGTGAGGCTTTTGCCATCTCCAGCCCACGCTCCCGGATCGCCTGAACATCCCCGTTATAGTCGCCGACCTCCAGCGCAAACCCGGCCAGCCTATTAGGTCCGGCCAAGGCCTCCAGCACTTGCATGCCGAACGGAAACTGCTTGGCTAATTCGGGCTTCTTGACGCCGACGAGTTCCAGATAGCTTCCGCCTGCAAGTGAAACCAGCGCATTGTGCGTCCCGACCGTCGGATGCTCTCCGCCAATCAAAACCTGAAACCCCAGCCGGCGATAGAGGGCTATCGCCTTCTC
>CAZKHY010000059.1:0-20287 GCA_964552455.1 uncultured Nitrospira sp. | reverse complement strand
CTACGATTCTCCCATCCCCTGCACGGGTCGATAATCGGGCGTGAACCGGAGCTGCCGCTTTTCAACCGCGGTTCTCGACAGGAGCTGGGCAAGACCGTCATGCAGTATCTTGTTGAGCTGCGCCTCGGCATCCTCCGGATCAAACCAGAGTTCCCAGTCCTCGCCGATTTGACGGATGACGACCGCGGCGGTGCTTCCGTCTGCCGCGTTCCGGGCATGCACCACGATCAGCAGGCTCGTCCTGATTTTCGTCGTCACCAGTAAAGACTTGGCATTCACCTCGCATTCCAGCACCTCCGCGCTCAGTGTCACATCGGGGCCTCCCTCCGGCGCCACCACCGCCGGCCTGCCCAACCAAACATCCCAGCCCTTCTGATGTTTCAGGGCGTCGATGACCAGCAGCGTCGCCATCTGGCTGACATCCATCCCCAGCACGTACAAGGAGGTCTTCGTCCCCCAGAAGGACGTGTGGTTCCCCAAGCGGTCTCTGTCGATCCGCATGTCCTTGAAAGGCTCCACCGCCACCTTCCATTTCGAGTCGGCCGCCTCCGCCATCGTGTCGGCGTGCGGGAGCTCCCGCACCCTCAGGTAGATTCCTTCCCGCTGGATGACGCCTTTGACGTCTTTGATGACACCCGGTTGATCGGCGCATCCGGCCAGCGGCCAGAGCCCTGCGACCAAAACGAGGAGGGCCAGACGGTTCTGCATGCCCGACTCCTTTGCACGAATCATCGCCTGCACGGAGCAGGCGAACGACTACAGCGGCGGGGCCAGATCGGTCGAGTGGAAGCCGATCAGGAAGAGCATGGTGTACTGCTTATAATGTGCGTCTCCTTCATACCACCGCGTCGAGATGATGTACCGTCCCGTGGTACGCTCGAAGACCTCCAAATAGAACCGCGACACCGCCACTTGTTGCTCCACCTTGTAGAGGGCGAGTTCCGGAAGAGAAAACGGGATCACGACGCTCTGGATCGGCGGCATCCCGAAAAACGTCTTCAACTGCTCCGTCCCGAGGGCTTGCACGATCACCCGCACGAGGTAGGTGGCCTCCTCTTCCTTTTCCCTGACCCGCATCCCCTGCGCGCCCAGTTGATCCGCGACCATGTCGCGGACGATGGCTTGATCGGCCGCCAGCCCGACCGCCTTCACGAACACCGGGGCGCCGTGAGGCAACGGTACCGACACATGGTCCAAGCTGTGCTCCACCGCCTGGCTCAGGAGAAGTTGCTCGGTCGCCGTTCTGGCGGTCTTCGATTGCTCCCGAGACAGCGCACATCCGGCCAGCAGCAGCGTTACCGCCAACGCGCTCAGACAACGCCGCAGAAGCATCCTTGAGACTCCCGGGACTGCCCTCCCGATCCAAGTACGCGGACTGACGGTGTCCTCCTGACCTCTCATATGACTCCCTCGTCTGCCTCCAAGCGACCGTCTCTTTCCCGGCCGCAACCTTCACGCGGGTCGATCCCCGTCCTCAGCCCTTTTCTGCAGCCAGCGGAGCACGGATTCAACCGCCCGGGTCCCCGGGACCCACGCATCCTCCCCCGCCGCGTGCCGCCGCCCCCCCACTCGGACCGAAAGCCCGCGACCCCGGAGCGCGGCGAACGCATCGAAGTCCGTCCGATCATCGCCGAAATACACCGGCACGCGGCCGGCCGCCCATGGTTCTCTGAGCAGTGCCGCCACGGCGGTGCCCTTGTTCCAGGGACCGGCCGGCCTCACCTCCAGCACGTGTTTGCCCCGGACGAGCGTCACCCGCTCATCCGCAAGCCAGGGGGCGAGCGCGCGCAGCGCGCGGCGCCGCAACGGGGCGCGATCGCCCGCCGGCACCAGGCGATCATGCAGCGCGACGCTCAGCCCCTTGTCTTCGACGAACGCGCCCCTGATTCCTTCCGCCGCCTGTTCCAACGCCCGGCCCCAGTGCCGGACTTCCCCCCTGGAGACCGGCCGGCCGAGCCACCGCACCCTGGCGCGGGGTTCTTGGTAGACCAGGCCGTGAGACGCGACATACCGGAGCGCCGGCACTCCGACCAGGCGCCGCAAATTGGGAAGCGCCCGTCCGCTTACGACGACGACCGGCATCGACCGAACCAGGAGACGCAGGAGCCGGCGGACCGAGCCGGTCAAGCGCGCCTCGTCCGGGCGGCGGACGATCGGCGTCAGCGTCCCGTCATAGTCGAGCAACAGGAGGAGACGGCGGGGAGGGCCGGCCGCCAGCCTGGCGCGAAGCGAACGGCGCCTCATCCCGTTCCGACCTCGTGCCGGGTGGGCAGAAGAAGGCCGACTTCCCGCAGGCAATTGGCAACCCACGCATGGATGTCGTGGGTCTGCAGATAGGCGCGCATCGTACGCATGCGGCGCTGCCGCTCGTCCGCCGGCATCTCCAGCGCCTGCGCCACGGCGTCGGCCGTGCCTTCCACGTCGTAGGGATTGATGGTCAGCGCCTCCGTCAATTCCTCCGCCGCCCCGGCCATCTGGCTCACGAGCAGCACACCCTGCTCATCCACCTGGGACGCCACGTACTCCTTGGCCACCAGGTTCATGCCGTCATTGACCGAACTGACCAGGGCCAGATCGGCCATGCGGTAGTACGCGACCAGCGTCTCGAACCTGATCCGGCCTTCCAGATAGACGACGGGTCGCCAGTCGGCCTGACCGTACCGATCATTGATCTCCGAGACGGTCCGGCGGATCACCTCGCGATACCGACGGTAGGTCTCCACTTCGCTTCGCGTCGGGACCGCAATCTGGACGAAGGTGAAGGAGCCCTGATAGTGCGGATGCCGAGCGAAGAACGCCTCCAGAGCCCAGAGGCGCTTGAGCAGGCCCTTCGTGTAATCCAAGCGGTCCACGCCGACCCCCAGACGCGTCCCGGCGCCGCCGCCCAGCCGCTCCCGTGCCTGCTTGACGGCCTGCTCAACGGGCAGGGTCCCGGCCCCTTCGGCGAAGGTCCGAAAGTCCACGCTGATCGCGTGCGCCGCGATCCAGGTCCGGTGTCCCTTGTAGTCGACGGCTTTGCCGGTGATGTCCGGCTCCGCTTTCAGGAATCGCCTGGCGCAGTCGACAAACAACTCGGCCGAGCCGGCGGTCTGGAACACCAGGCTGTCCGCCGCGAGCAGACCTTCCAGAATTTCACGCCGTTCCGGCAGGATACGGAAGACATCCGGACCGGGCCAGGGGATGTGCCAGAACACCGCCACGTTCGTCGCCGGTCGAGCGGCCCTGATCAGGCCGGGAACCAGGGCCAGATGGAAATCGTGGACCCAGACCAATCCCGGCCGCTCGCGCAACTCGTCCAGCGCCGCCTCGGCGAAATGACGGTTCATAGTGCGGTAGGCTTCCCAGAACGTTTTGCGGTAGGCCACCCGGTCCAGCGTGGTGTGGCAGAGCGGCCAGAGCACCTGGTTCGCGTAGCCCAGGTAGCCGCCCTTGACCTCGTCCGGGCTCAGCCAGACCCGGCGGAGCCGGTAGGCCGGAGCGTCCGGCGGAACGTCGGTGACGTCGCCTGGGTTGACGGCCTCCCGATCGCCGTCCCCGCTTCCCCACGCCACCCAGGTTCCGCCCAGACGGCACAGCACCGGGTCGAGCGCGGAGGTCAGCCCCCCGTCCGTGCGCTGACACACGAGTTGTTCCTTGACCCGTCGATGCTCGTAGGGCTCGCGGTTCGACACCACGAGCAACCGTGGCAGGGTCGGTATCGTGGCCTGCTTGGGGCTGGTATGCGGTCGTACCATCACGCAGCCTGCGAAAGGTGAATCATCATGCCCAGGTAGTCCTGGAGGTGCCGGGTGATCAGGAAGCGATGGCGGGCGTATTCCCGTCCCTGGCGGCCGACGGCGGTCATCAGGTCCGGCTCGTTCAGCAGGCGCTTCGCGTAAAACGCGGCGCCCTCCGGCGAATTCACCGTGAACCCGGTCACGCCCGGGATGAGCTGCACCGTGATCCCGCCGGTCTGTCCGCCGATCACCGGCTTCCCCTTCCAGAGGGCCTCCGCCACGGTGAGGCCGAACCCCTCCCGCGTGGACTTCTGGAAGACGATCGTGGCGGCCCGCTGGAGCGCGTTGATCTCCAGGTTCGCCGTCGGCGGCAGGAGCAGGAGGTGGACGTCGGGATCGGCTCCGACGGCCGTCTGCACCTCCGCGAGCACCTCGGCCCCTTCCGGATCATCCACCGCCGTGCCCCCTGCGAGGACCAACCGGCAATCGTGGCTTTTCTTCACGAGCCGGTAGGTCTCGACCACGCCGACCGGATCCTTGAACCGGTCGAACCGGGAGACCTGGAGCAGGATCGGTTTGTCCCGGGGGACGCCCAGCCGGTGTAGGATCCGGTCTATCTCCTCGACCGGCAACTCGCGGTTCTTGTCGCTGAGCGGATCGATGGAGGGATAGATCAGGAACTGCGGGATGGGCAGGCGCTGGGCGAACTTCGGAAGCGAGACGATCGCGGCGTCGTAGCGGACCACGTACGGGCGGAGAAACTGCCAGACCGACCGCTGGGGCGTCGAGAGGTCGATGTGGCACCGCCAGATCCACTTGGCTCCGAGCTTGCGGACGTCGATCAGGGGAGCCGGCTGGGGATCGTGGATCATCACCGCGTCCGCCTCCAGGTCCAGGTGCTGCGCGTTCTCGCGATTGCACGCCAGGTAGGCCTCGTACATGTCCGCCGTGATGTGTTGTTTGGTCCCCTGCAGCGCGTTGTGGAAACCCTTGGTCGTCCGGTAGAAGGCATCGGAGCCGGTGATCACCTCCCACCGGGCCCTGATCCCGAGCTCCTCACACATCGGAACCAGCCGGTGGAGGATCTCCGCCACCCCGCCGCCGTACCGGGTCGAATTGACGTGGAGCATCCGCTTCCCTTCGACGCTTCGAGCCAGCCGTTTCAAGAAATCCACGGTCCCAGGAGGCGTGACGTCCCGGTAATCTTCCAGCGTGATTCCCATGCTTCTCCTCTTAATCGGAAAGTCGGAAAGCCCTCAAGCCATCAAGCCTGAAAGTCTCGGACTGTATGAACCTTCCGGATTTCTCACTTTACAGACTTTCTGACTTTACGACCGTGAGGCGTACGAATCGCACAGCCGCACGATGCGTTCCCGAACCCCCTCCAGCCCCAGCCCTAGGCGCCCCACTTTTATCACCTGTTCGGCGAGCTCCGGCATGTCCAAGCCTTCCTTGGCCAGAAGCCAGGAAGCGAAATCGCCCGGCACCCTTCCCTTGCGCATGCGCGCCTCGCAGACGTGGTTGTAGATCGCGCCGGCGTCCACCCCTTCCAGGCAGTCGCGAAACTCCTTGAGCGTCCAGGCTTCCATCCCCAGGTCCACCTCGATGACGTGCGAGCGGACGAACTCGAACGGCTCTCCCGCCACGACGCGAGGGACGGTCTTCAGATGGCTCAGGTGCTCCGCGATGATCCCTGCGATGTCCGTGCGGAGGGCCTGCAGGTCTTCGTAGTCGAACGGGTCGATCACCGCCAGCCGTTCGCCCAGGATCGGGTCCTGCACGTGCACGGCGGCCCAGGTGGCGAAATCGTTGGGGTAGCGCCCCTGGAGATAGGCGTGCCGCAGGAAGTAGCTGTGGGTGTGATAGTGGATCGAGTCCGGCGGCACCTCTTCGATCAATTCCAGCAGTCGCTGCTCGTCATGGGCGCGGACGCCCAGGATCTCTCGCAGCTCCATGCAACTGATGAAACGGAAGGGAGCCCGTGCGCGGTTGTTCATCGGAAACCCTCCTTGGCCTGCTCAGGGGGTGCGCGACCACGACATCCTGACAGGAGCGCCCCCGGCTTCAGGGCTACAGATGGGTCAGGTCGTCTTTGTTCCGCCCCTCGTTTCTTCCGAACTGTCGTTCCAGGAACTCCTTCGCCAGATCGCGGGCCCCCAACCCGAAGGCCAACGCCGCCGCCAGCACCACGCCGCCGAATGCGAGGCCGAACCCCACCACGACGATGTGCTGCGCGATGCCCAGTTGTTCGAGCGCCATGGCCACCGCCACCAGTTGCACGCCCCAGCGCGAGCAGGCCGCCACCAGCCGGGCGGGCGGCAGACCGGCGTTGACCGCGGCGATCAGCACCGCCTGCGAGATGAAGTTCGACAACAGGTAGCCCACGGCCAGGATCACGGCGGCCGTCAACAGGTGCGGGATGTAGGCCAGAAACGACTGCACAAAGTGGTTGACCGGCGGGAGGTTCAACGCGCTCAGTCCGGCCATGATCGCAAACACGAGCACGGTCCAGAACGCGGCGCGTCCGACGAGATGCGAGGGGTCCTGCTTCACCCCGCCCCGCGCCAGCGCCGCGTTCACCCCCAGGCGGTTCGTGAGGTGGTCCAGCCCGATCACCCGCAGAAATCGCTCGACCAGGTACCCCATCCCCCAGGCCGTCACCAGCCCGACGGACAGGATGATGCCCATCGCGAGCAGGTTCGGCAGCAGCGCCAGCACCTTCCGCCCCAGGGCTTCCAGCGGACCCAGCAGCGCCGTTTCCCAGAATGCCTTCATGGTGCCCCTCCATACCTCGCTTGCGTGAGCCGCCTGCTTCGATCACATGCAGGCGGAGAGGTTTTTTGCCTCCGGTGGTTCTTTCCCTTCAGCTACGAGCTCATCGCCGGCAGCCAATAGATCGGAGCGATGAACCGCCGGCTGTCAGCTCTTTGCCGGTTCCTGCCATCGTTCGATCAAATAGGGCTTGCGTCGTTCAAACACCTGACAGAGCGCTTCGATCCGGTCTTCGGCTTCAGCCGATGTGAGCGCCTGCGTCTCAAGCACAAAGGTGGCGGTCCGTCCCAGATAGAGCGGCGTGAGCGCCTTGAGCAGATGCTCGCGCGGCATAGCGCCGCGGTGATAGGCCACGGCCGCATCGTAAACGAGGCGGGCCCAGAGGTCGTCCGGGATGCGGAATTCCTGCAAGGGACGGTCGTTGAGCGGCAGGAGCTCTTCGATCGTTTCCGGCGTCAGCATCTGCCGCCAGATCGGCTCCAGATCGGCCAGCCCCTGACGGAAATTCCCGACCATCCGCTCCACGTTGACGTTCACGGGCTCCACGCCCACTTCATACTGGAAGCCGTACAGCTTGACCGGATTCGATCCGTTCAGTTTGCCCCAGACCTCCCGATGCTCTTCCATGAGGGCAAACAGGGCGCCCACGACCTGCACCAGCATCGCGGCCAGGTCCGCGGCCGGATCCTTGGGGTTGTGGATTTTGGCTCCCAGAAAGCTCTGGCAGACCCGCGCGCCGCTGGCGATCGCTTCCGTCGTCATCCAGATATCAATGCCGAACTGCGCCACGTCCGATTCCCAGACATGCTTGTCCAGGTAGTGCTCGGCCAGCCGCCCCGAGAAGCCGAAGTCGCCCCCGATCGGCTGGCGGATGCGCTGCCCGTACAAAGCCCGGGTGAGCGGATAGACGATGCTGTTGGTGATGGTCCCGTCATACTTGTGGCGGAGGTAATAGGGCGCCACGTAATCATAGCCTTCCTTCAGCACGGGCCGGACCAGCATCTCGATCCATTCGGGCGTGATGCTGCGCAGGTCCGAGTCCACCACCGCGCAGGCCTTGGCCTTCAACCGCCGTGCGATTTCAAAAATGGTCCGGAACGCGCTGCCCTTGCCCGGAATCCCCTGGTAGGGGGTGATGATCTTGTGCAGGGGACTCTGGCACTCGCTGATGAGCATGGCGCCGAAGTCCACGACCGCGCGGGCCACCGTCTCGGGAGTGCCGTCCGACGAGCCCCCGTCCGAATTGACCAGGACCGCGCGCGAGGCCGGGAAATACTTGGCCAGCCCGGCACTGACGGCCCGCACCACGTGTCCGATCGTGCCGGCGTTGTTAAAGCTGGGGATACCGACCAGCACGTCGGTCTCGCCGATCTCCTGCACCTTGACCTCGGTCTCCGAGGACAAGGGCGTCGTCGAGACGGTCATGCGCGAGCCTGCTTGCTTGCGGCTGTGGGATTCCATTCACGATCGTCTTCGACCGCTTCGATGAGACGGCCGAAAATATCGGGGACCGCGGCGGCCACACGACTCCAGTTCGAGATCATCGGCACGCCGAGCGGGTCCTTCAGAAAAACCTCCGACGCCAGCTTAATGCCCTTCAAGAAGACCTCGACAGCGGTCCGTTCCTCGTGCCGGTCGAATTTCAGGCTGTTGATGGCGGCGTCGTCTTCATAGCGCCGGATGGCTTCCTGAGCGGCTTGGAGATAGGTCGCGCGCAGCGTCTTGAGCCGTTCCTCCGACAGCACCACGCCCTCGCTCGCCAGGTTCCGCAGCAGGGACTTGGTGATGTCCACGCACATCTTGTAAAGCCCCGCCTCCGGGTTGTCCGCCGAGAGGGTCTGATGTTTGTGCTCGTAGGCGTCCGCGATGTCCACCTGGCAGATCCGACGTAACGCGCAATTGCGATAGACTTCCGCCAGGACCCCGACCTCCAGCCCCCAGTCGCCGGGAATCCGGTTGATCCAGGCCAGATCCTTGACCATGGCGAATTCGCCGGCCAGCGGATAGCGGAAACCGTCGAGGAACGTCAGCAGCGGTTGCGTTCCCACCAGTTGCTGGAGGCTGCGGAGCAAGGGCGTGATGAGGAGGCGGGTGACCCGGCCGTGCATCCGGTCCGTCACGCGGCTGTAATAGCCCTTGCAGAACTCATAGCCGAGGTTCGGGTTGGCGATGGGGTAGCAGAGCCGGGCCAGGTACTCGCGGTTGTAGCTCAGAATATCGCAATCGTGCAGGGCAATGACGTTGCTCCGGCGGCGCGACAGCACGTACCCGAAAGCGATCCAGCACGACTGCCCTTTCCCCGGCAGACCGATGTCGATTTCATGCTCGACGAGGACTTTGAGGATGTCCTGGATGCGGGGGCCATCCACCCACACGAGGCGGATGTCTTGCGGCAAGACCTTGAAGTATTCCTTTGCGCGCCGAAACTCCAGGGCCGATGCCTGCCCCAACGCGACTACAATTTCACTGACATAGGTCACCTGCTTCAGGTGCTCAATGATGCCTTTCAGCGCCGGACGCTCCAGCTCCGCATAGAGCGACGGCAGCACCAACGCGATCGGGTTGGCCGTCGCGTGCCGTTGCAGCTCCGCCTCCAGCTGCTCCAGGTTCGACTGCCCCAGCCGGTGCAAGACCGCCACCACGCCGTTTTGATGAAAGTCAGACATCGTGTCCTCCTCGAAACCTCCTGCAGCCATCAACGGTGCGCGAGAGCACTTCCGGGGTCCGGAAGGTCAGCGTGCCGACGGTACGGGCGCCTTCTCCCACTGTGGCGCGCCCAGAAATTCTGCCCCCCATTCATGTTCTCATCATGTTCTCAGGTTCGGCCGGCGGCGGCCACAAAGACATGCCGTCGCTACCGTGCTTTCTTGATGGAGACAGCGTAGCCATCCGCCGCCAACGTCGCCTCGACCTTGTCTCCCTTTTTGATGGAGCGGTCCAGTTTGGTGGCCTTGCCGACGAGCGCCTGCACCATGCCCTTGCCGACGGAATCCTGCACCACGTAAAACTCATCGGTGACGATCATCACTTCCCCCTTCACCGACTGGGAGGCGGCTCCTGAGCGGAGTGGCGACGGCGGACTGGCAGGGCTTGCCCCCTCCGACAGCACCGGCAGAACGAAGGCGACGCCCGCGATCGCGACAACCTTTTTCAGGCCGGCAAGACTCACAGCCTTCCTTTTATTATCCGCTCAAGCCCAAAAGTTGCACATCATCATTTTTCTTCTGCAAGACCCGATACAAGGAGCCCTGAGCGATGGCAATAAGACAACAAGCAAACAACGGGCCGTAGCAGCCAAATTGTCAGGACCATGAGAAAGGCTGAGTTTTCAACAGTCTGCGTGATTCCTAGTCTATCCGGCGCAACCTTCCCCCCTTCCCGTCTCCAAGCGATCTCCCATGCGACGGATAGGGCCTTAAGACATAACAAGCTGCTTTTGCGTGATATTCCGATGCATGACAGGTTGTCCTCCGGAGGACAGATCGTCCGTGGGTTTTTATTCTCACCACTGTAGGAGAACGCCTACATCTTCAGGTCATTGTAATTCCGTCAAATCTTCATCGTGACACCACCAGCCGAAGGCTTATCGTTACAGGTTTCCCTTTCATCGACTTAGACAGCCTTTCCTCAATTAAGACGGATCCGATCTGCCATTAAAAAAGTAAGTGATTGAAAATCAATGCGATAGGGCGTCAAAGCCTCCCCTACGTTGGTTCGGCACCTCAATTGCTCCTTTACAAAGCGCGACCTGCTTGCATTGCCGTGCATAGCCATCGGAGGCAACAACAAAAAATGAGAATCGCGCAAGTTGCACCGCTCTGGGAAAGCGTGCCGCCCAAGCTGTATGGGGGCACGGAGCGGATCGTCTCCTACGTCACCGAGGAACTGGTTCGTCTGGGGCACGACGTGACGCTGTTCGCCAGCGGAGATTCCGTCACAACCGCACGTCTCCAGGCAATCTGTCCCCAAGCCCTTCGGTTGAACAGCGGCATCTTCAACCGCGACGCGCCTCTGGTTGGCTTGCTGGAACGAGCGTTCGGTTCGCCCGGCAACTTCGACATCATCCATTCGCACCTGGACTTCCTCGGCTTTCCGCTTTCACGCCGATGTCCGATCCCGACCGTCACGACGCTGCACGGACGTCTCGACTTGCCCGAGCTGGAGCCGGTCTTTCGCGAGTTTTCGGAAATGCCGCTGGTCTCCATCTCCGACGCCCAGCGGCGTCCGCTTGCATGGGCAAACTGGCAAGCCACGGTCTATCACGGGCTTCCCCGGGACCTCTACGCATGCCATCCGCAGCCGGGGAAATATCTTGCGTTTCTCGGACGCATCTCGGCCGAGAAACGTCCCGACCACGCGATCGAAATTGCCAAGCGCACCGGACTGCCGTTGCGCATCGCGGCGAAAGTCGATCCGGCCGACCGCGAATACTTCCGCGCCGAGGTCGAGCCGCTCATGAATCACCCGCTGGTGGAGTACATCGGGGAAATCACCGACGCCGAAAAAGACGACTTTCTCGGCGACGCCTACGCTCTGGTCTGCCCGTATGACTGGCCCGAACCGTTCGGGATCGTGTTCATCGAGGCGCTGGCCTGTGGCACGCCGGTCCTGGCCTACCGCCGCGGCTCGATTCCGGAGATCATCGAAGACGGGGAAACCGGGTTTATCTGCGACACCCTGGAAGACCTGACCGCAGCCGTCGAACGAGTGCCGTTGATCGATCGGAGCCGGTGCCGACAGGCGTTCGAGACGCGGTTTACGGTCGAGCGGATGGTGCAGGACTATCTCAAGGTGTACGAGCAGGTGGTCGCCGACGAAAGCGGCGCGCCCGCGCGCCCGCTGAGACCCGTCACGGCCGCCGTGCCGGCCCTGATGGGTTGAGGACAGAGCCGCAAACGACCTGAAAAGCAGCCGTCATGAGCCACGCTCCCAAGACATGGGCCGGCCCTCGAACAAGGGGGTGGGGACTGTTGAAGACCCGGGACTTCGGCCTGCTCTTTTCCGGCCAGGTCGTCTCTCAGATCGGGGACGGGTTGAACAAGGTCGCCTTGCTCTGGTTCGTCTACGAGCTCACCGGTTCGGCGCTGAAGATGGCCGTGATCGGGCTGCTCCAGACCATCCCGCCGTTGATCTTCGGCCCTCTGATCGGCGTTTACCTCGACCGCCTGCCGAAGAAGCCGGTCATGATCTGGGTGGACCTGATCCGCACCGTGATGATCCTGCTCATCCCCGCCCTCTACGCCCAGGACGTCCTGACGTTGGAGCGGTTGTACGGGCTGGTCTTCCTGACTTCCGTCGTCTCGACGGTCTTCGGACCGGCCCTGTCGTCGGCCATCCCGTTGATCGTCTCACGGGCGCAACTCACCGCCGCCAACGCCTTGATCCAGAGCACCAGCAACATCGGCATCCTGGTGGGCCCGGCCGTCAGCGGCCTGGGCATTGCGCTCATCGGCTCGCAGAATGTGCTGTACGTTGACGCCGCCACGTTCCTGATCTCGGCGCTGTGCCTGATCCCGATCCGGGTTCGGCCCCCCCGGACCGAAGGAGGGGCGAGCGAGCCCGTTGAGACGGTGGCGCACGACCTCCTGGTCGGGTTCCGGTTCGTGTTCGTGCAGCACAGAACGGTGTCCGCCCTCATGGCCACCGCCACCCTCTACAGCCTGGGCGCAAGCGCCTTTGTCTTCGTGCTTCCCGTGTTCGCCAAAGAGCTGCTGGGCGTCGGCCCCATTGGACTGGGATGGCTCTGGTCGGCCCTTGGCATCGGCATGCTGGCGACTTCCGCCTGGCTTGCCTGGGTCAAGCAAGGCGACCTCCGCAACCGGATGAGAATCATTTCCGGTTCGATGGCCATCGGCGGCATGGCGGTCTGCGGGCTCAGCCTCCTGGAAACCCCCCTGTTCGCCACGGCCCTGGTCATCGTCATCGGAGGAAGCACGGCCCTGTTCACGCCGGTCGTGTGGGCGCTGCTTCAGGAGTTGACCCCCGGACACATGCTCGGTCGTGTCTTCACCACCTTCAGCACCGGCGGGATGGCGTCCGCCATGGCGGGGATGGCGGGCTTCGGGTGGGCGGCGGACACGATCAGCCCCGCCGCCAGCCTGATCGGCATCGGCCTGATCCTGCTCGGGACGGCGGTCGTCGCGGCCCAATTCGGCCGACGGTGCGCGGTCGTGCCGTTGACACAGGCCCTGTAGCCGGACTTCCCTGGCCAGCGACGGCGGGCTCGCCGGAACCGCCTCCAGTCCCCGACGCGCCCCGGTCTCCCGCCGGGCCTTTTCCCGCCAACCGATCTCTTGCGGGAGGCTGCGCTGCGCCTCCCAGGCGGCAGAATGCCGACAGGTTGCGTTCCCGGCGAAGGAGTAGAGCCCATGAGCGTACGGCGGATCACAACAACCTTGGGGGTGCTACTGGCCTTTGCACTAGGGCCGGCCCTGCCCTTGCCCGGGCAGGAAGCGGGAGGACCTGCGCCTCCCCCTGTGAAGGGGCCTGCCTCCAAGACCGCAGAGCCAAAGCCCCAGGACTCGCCGAAGGAGCCCAAGGCGCAGCCGCCTCAACCGCCTGAACCGAAAACCTCGGATTCCAAGACGCAAGAACCGAAGGGCCAAGACGCCCCCCCCAAACCGAAAGATCAGGACCTCAAACCCCAGGAGCCCGGCGGCAAGCCGGGCCGGTCGTTGATTCTCACCGTCAAGCTCACCCTGATGGCCGACCCGCGGCTCTTCCCCTACGAGATCGAGGTGGACCTGAACGGGCAGGAAGCCCTGCTCTCGGGAACGGTCGCCAGCGAGGAGGAAAAACTGGCGGCCACCGAGATCGTACAACACGTGGACGGCATCAAATCGGTCGTGAACAAGCTGAAAGTCGTCAAGGAACTGCCGCAGGCCTTGAGCCGCAAGCGCGATGAGACGATCACGCAGTACGTGAAAGAACGGTTCAAGAAAAGCAAAACCCTGGAGGCGGCCGGGTTCGACGTCAAGACAGAGGACGGCGTGGTGTCGCTGAGCGGCCGCACGCGGTTCCAGGTCATCGTCCTCGAAGCGGCTGAGGCCGCCCGTCAGACGCCGGGCGTCAAGGCCGTACGCACCGACGGAGTCCGCCTCGAGGCGGCAGACTGAGCCGGCGCGCGCCCGCGCAGGCGACACGATGGCATGGAAAACCCACCGTCCGGTCGAACGCAAGGGAACCCGCACCGCGTCTCCGCCCTCGGAGCTGCGCGCGACCGCCGCCGTCCCCGCCGGCTGCTGACGCGCGACTTCGCCCTGGTCTGGTGGGGCCAGATGGTCTCGCAGGTCGGGGACGGAGTCTCCAAGCTCGCCCTCCTCTGGTTCGTGTACTCGATCACCGGCTCCCCCCTGAAAACCATGGTCATCGGCCTGCTGCAGACGATTCCGCCCATCGCCTTCGGCCCGCTGATCGGGGTGTACGTGGACCGGCTCCCGAAAAAGCCGCTCCTGATCGGGACGGACATCCTGCGGGCCCTGCTCATCGGCCTGATCCCCTGCTGGGTCTCGGTTGAAACCTTCACGGTGGAGCGTCTGTACGTGCTGATCTTTCTCCACGCCGTGGCCACCGCGGTGTTCGGCCCGGCCCTGACCGCCTCCGTGCCGCTCATCGTGCAACGGACCCAGTTCACGGCCGCCAACGCCCTCCTGCAAAGCACCACGAGCCTGGGGGTCATCGTGGGCCCCGCGCTGAGCGGGCTGGGCATTGCGGCGTTGAGTTCGCAAGACGTGCTCTGCGTGAACGCCGTCACCTACCTGATCTCGGCCGCCTGCCTGCTGCCGGTGCGCCTCGCCCCCGTCTTCCCCCCGCGGGCCGACGGCGCGCCGACGGCCACGGCGATTCGCGACCTGCTGGCGGGGCTCCGGTTCGCGCTGGTCGAGCAGCGGATCGTCCTGCTGCTCACCGCGACCGCCGCCTTCTACACGTTCGGGACCAGCGCCTTCACGACGCTGTTTCCGGTCTTCGGGAGAAAGATGCTGGACCTGGGCCCGGTGGAAGTCGGGTACCTGTGGTCCGCCTTCGGCATCGGCCTCCTGCTGACGTCCATCGGGCTCGTGTGGGTGACCGAGTGGAGCCTGCCCAAACGGGTCCGGCTCATCGCGGCATCCAGCGCGATCAGCGGCGCCGCCCTCTGCGGGCTGGTGTGGGCCTTCGACCACCTGGTGGCGGGCATGCTGATGGTGGTGGTCGGGAGCGGCGTCGGGGCCTTGACGCCGATCGCCTGGGGGGTGCTGCAAGAGATCGCCCCCGCACAGATGGTCGGCCGCGTGCTGGCTCTGTACACAACCGGCGCCATGACGGCCGCCATCGCCGGCATGACGTTCTTCGGATGGACCACCCAGGAATTCGGGGAACGTCCCAGCGTGATCGGCATCGGGGTGACCCTCTTCGTCACCGCGATCGCGGCGACCGCCTTCGGTCGATGGCTGCAGGCCCGCCGGCCCTCTTCGGCCCTCGGCGACCCCGCCGATCCCCGCACGCCGCTCGAGGCGCTCGTGCGTTGAGGGACGAACCGTCGGGAGGCGCCCGAGGCCGGGGTTTTGACACCGAGGCCGGCGCGCCGTTATCGTTATGGTTGTGCTTGGTCGCCCGAAACAAGGCTCCGCTCGGGAAAGCTCATGGATCACGGCCTGGACACCGAAGACCGGTTTTACATCCCCGCCACGTCCACGACGACCGACGATCGCGCGCGCGTCCTCAAGCACGGCGAGACCTTCGCCGTGTTCGATCGCTACGGGGACATCCAGCCGGTCGGGAACGGCTCCCAAGGCCTCTACCACGAAGGCACGCGGTTTCTCTCGAGGCTCGAACTGCGCCTCGACGACGCCCGCCCGATGCTGCTGAGCTCGACGGTCGAGGAGAACAACGCGCTGCTGGCCGTGGACCTGACGAATCCCGACATCTATCTGAACGGACACATCGTGATCCCGAGGGGCAGCCTGCACCTCTTCCGCTCGATCTTTCTCTGGCAGGGGACCTGCTACGAACGCCTCCAGGTCACCAACTATGGCCTCACCCCGATTGACGTGACGCTCGCCTTCCGGTTCGACGCCGATTTTGCCGACATCTTCGAGGTGCGGGGCACGAAGCGGAACCGGAAGGGCCGGCGCTTGAACGACCTGGTCGGGAGGGACAGCGTTCAGTTGGTCTACCAGGGGCTCGACGGGGTCACGCGGCAGACCCTGGTGCAAGCCTGCCCCGGACCCTGCCGGATGTCCTCCGCTCAGGCGATCTATGAAGCCCGGCTGCAGCCCAAGGAAGAGGCGTCGTTCTTCCTGACGGTGTCCTGCGACTGTGCGGACCGTGCGACCGCCCCGCCGTCCTACGACCAGGCCTTCTTCCAAGCCGAGCAGGCCCTGCAAGCCGCTCGCGCCCGGGCGTGCGCCATCGACACCTCCAATGAACAGTTCAACGACTGGCTGAACCGCTCGCAGCCCGACCTCCACATGATGATCACGGAGACCCAGGCCGGGCCCTACCCCTACGCCGGAGTGCCGTGGTTCAGCGCGCCCTTCGGCCGGGACGGCCTCATCACGGCCCTCGAGGCTCTGTGGATCAATCCGGACCTGGCCAAGGGGGTCTTGGCGTACCTGGCGGCCTTCCAAGCCACGGAAGTCGTCCCGGAACAGGATGCCGAGCCGGGGAAGATTCTCCACGAGACCCGAAAAGGCGAGATGGCCGCCCTCGGCGAGATTCCGTTCGGGCGGTATTACGGCAGCGTCGATGCCACGCCGCTGTTCGTCATGCTGGCCGGCGCCTACTACGAACGGACGGGCGATCGGGGCTTCCTCGAAACCCTCTGGCCCCACCTCGAACTGGCCCTCCGCTGGATGGACACCTACGGCGACCCCGACGGGGACGGCTTTGTCGAGTACGCCCGACATTCATCGAGCGGTCTCCTGCATCAGGGATGGAAGGATTCCCACGATGCGGTGTTCCACGCGGACGGGTCGTTGGCCGGCGGCCCCATCGCCCTCTGCGAGGTCCAGGGCTATGTCTACGCCGCCAAGCACGGCGCGGCGGCGCTGGCCCAAGCCTTGGAGCGGACGGAACGGGCCGACGAGTTGTTCCGCCAGGCCGCGACCCTTCGGGAGCGGTTCGACGAGGCCTTCTGGTGCGAAGAGATCGCGACCTACGCCCTGGCGCTCGACGGCGACAAGCGGGCGTGCAAGGTGCGGACCTCCAACGCGGGCCACTGCCTCTGGACCGGCATCGCCGCCCCGGAGCGCGCCCGACGCGTGGCCGAGACGCTGTTGGGGAGAGACTTCTTTTCAGGCTGGGGCGTGCGGACCGTCGGCGCGGGAGAGGCGCGGTACAATCCCATGTCCTACCACAACGGGTCCGTCTGGCCGCACGACAACGCGGTGCTCGCCATGGGGCTGGCCCGGTACGGATTGAAGAGCGAGGCCCTCCGGATCTTGGCCGGCCTGTTCGACGCGACCCTCTTCCTGGACCTTCACCGGCTGCCCGAGCTGTTCTGCGGGTTCACCCGCCGTCCGGGCGAAGGGCCCGGCCTGTATCCCGTCGCCTGCGCGCCCCAGGCCTGGTCGGTGGCCTCCGTCTTTCTGCTCCTCCAGGCCTGTTTGGGAATCCGGATCAGCGGACGGGAAGGCCGGGTCACCTTTTCCACCCCGAGCCTCCCGGAGTTTCTTCGGGAGGTGCGGATCAGGAACCTCAGGGTGGGGGACGGAATAGTGGACCTGCTGCTCCAGCGGCACCCGCAGGACGTGAGCATCAGCCTCCTGCGGAAAGAGGGACGGGTTGCGCTGGTCGTGAGGAAATGACCCGCTTCCTCATGGGTTTGCACCGGCGCAAAGGCGAGGGTATCATCTGACCATGCTGCGGCGTTGGAGCGAGATGAGCCTCCGGACCAAGGTGTCCGTCGTGATCCTCCTGATCGTGGGAATCTCGGCGGTCGCCGCCGAGTACCTCGATCGCCAGTACGTCGGCAAGGTGGCTCAGGAGAACTTTCAGCAGGAGATGGTGGCCGTGGTCCGGCAGGTCGGCGCCGCCATTACGACCTTTGCGGAGTTCCACGATCAGGCGACGCGGGAGCTGGAATTGTACAAACTCCTGGCCAGCCGGCCGGACCTCGTCGACATCGGGCTCTACGCCCTGCCCGCCGGGAAGGCCGGCCCCCCCGTGCTGTTCGTCAGCGCCGGCAACACCGCCCTTCCCAGGCTGGAGCGGGTTCCCCTCCTGGTGGAGCGGGCCGTCCGGCAGGAAACCGACGTGAGCGATCTCTCGGGATGGAAAAACGAACACCTGCTGAAGATCGCGGCGCCGATCCTCGTCGAAAACCGGCTGGTCGGCGCCGCCTATGCGGAATTCTCAACGGCCCAGTTCGATGAAGTCCTGGACTACCAGCGACGCCTGTCGCTCATTCCACGCCTGCTCACGGGAGTCGGAATCGTCCTGGCCATCAATCTGTTCCTCTACTTCAAGGTGCACCGCCCCGTCAGGACCCTCCTGGCCGCGGTCGAGTCCGTGGCTCGCGGCAACATGACGGCCGCCGTGCCGGTCGGCGGCCGGGACGAGATCGGCAAGCTGGGCAGCCGGTTCAACACGATGGTGAAGCGAATCCGCGCCGCCACGGAGGAGAACCGGCGGCTGTACGAACAGCTTCAGCGCGCGCACGACGACCTCCAGGTCAAGGTGGACGAGGCGACGGCCGAGGTCCGCCAGAAGATCCGGGAGCTGGCCCGGACCAACGAGATCCTGTCCACCACGCAGCGCGAGGCCGCCCGCGCCCAACGGCTCTCCGCCATCGGCCAGCTCGCGGCGACCGTGGCGCACAAAATCGGCACGCCCCTCACGGCCCTCTCCGGCCACATCCAGCTCCTGCAAGAAGACCCGCAGCTCAGCAGCGAGGCCCGGCGGCGGATCGAAACGGTGGAGGCCCAGATCGAGCGGACGTCCCGGATCATCCAGGACCTGCTCGTCTATGCCCGCAAGCCGGAGTTGACGCTGTTGCCGCTGGACCTCAACGAGTGTCTGGAGGAATGCGTGGCCCTGCTGCGGCCCGAGATCGACCGGCTGGGCATCACGCCCGTCGTGACCCTCGCGCCCGACGCGGGCAAGGTGGAGGCCGATCAGCAGCAACTCCAGGAGGTCTTCTGCAACCTGATCGAGAATGCGCTGGACGCCATGCCGAACGGGGGGACCCTGACCATCCGGACCTCTTCGCCGGCCCCACAGTCCGGCGCAGCCGGGCGTCAGACCGTGGTCGAGATCGCGGACACGGGGGACGGGATCGCGCGCGAGCACCTGGACCAGATCTTCCAGCCCTTCTTCACGACCAAGCGGGCCGGGCGCGGCACCGGGCTCGGCCTGGCCATCGCGCTCGAGACCGTGCGGGCGCACGGAGGCCAGATCACGGTGGAGAGCGAGGCCGGCAAGGGCTCGCGCTTCCTGGTGCTCCTCCCGATCGCCGAAGAAGTCCCCCGGTGCTGAAGGAATCCCGCATCATGGTCGTCGACGACGACGCCGAGACGCTGGCGCTGCTGCGCGAAATCATCGCCAAAGAAGGGTACCAGGTGGCGGTGGCGGGCAACGCGGAGGCGGCGCTCGCCCAGGTGTCCGACGAGCAGCCGGACGTGGTGGTCACGGACCTGAACATGCCGGGCATGGACGGCCTGGCCCTGCTGGCCGAACTCCGGACGCGCACCCCGGACACGCTCGTGATCCTGGCCACCGCCTACGGGTCCCTCAAGACCGCGGTGGACGGGATCAAGGCCGGGGCTTTCGACTATCTCAGCAAGCCCTTCATCGTGGATGAGATCCGGCTGGTCGTCCGCCGCGCGCTCGAACACAAGCAGGTGCTGCGGGAGAACCAGGTCCTCCGGGAACAACTGCGCGACCGGTACCGGTTCGACAAAATCGTCGGGAGCAGCCCCGCCATGGTCGCCGTGTACAAGCTCATCGCCCGGGTCTCCCAGACCGACAGCACGGTCTTGCTCCAGGGGGAGAGCGGCACCGGCAAGGAGCTGGTCGCGCGGGCGATCCACACGAACAGCCAGCGGAGCGACGGGCACTTCGTCGCCGTGGACGGCGGCGCGCTGGCCGAAGGCCTGCTCGAATCCGAACTCTTCGGTCACGAACGGGGAGCCTTCACCGGCGCGGTTGCCGCCAAGAAAGGCCTGCTGGAGAAGGCCCACCTCGGCACCTGCTTTCTCGACGAGATCGCCGACATTTCCCCGGCCCTCCAGAGCAAGCTCCTCCGCGTGATCCAGGAGCGCGAGTTCCGGCGGGTCGGCGGCAACGAGCCCGTGACCGTGGACGTCCGCATCATCGCCGCCTCCAACAAAAACCTGAAGCCCCTCGTGGAGGCCGGCAAGTTCCGGGAAGACCTCTACTACCGGCTGAACGTCGTGACGATCGCCATCCCGCCGTTGCGCGAGCGGCCGGAGGACATCCCGATGCTGGCGAACTTTTTCGTCCAGAAGTACGGCGCGGCGCGGGAGAAGCCCGTGACGCAAATCGCCCCCGACGCGATGGCCCTGCTCGCCCGCTACGCCTGGCCGGGCAACGTGCGGGAGCTGGAACACGTCATCGAGCGCGCCGTCGTGCTGACCCCCCATTCCATCATCCTGCCCGACGACCTCCCGCAAGCGGTGCGGTCCGCCGCCGCGGCCAGCGACCGGACGGGCGGATGGATGACCCTGGACAATCTGGAGCGCGATTACATCCTGCGGGTTCTGGAAACCCACCAGCGGGACCAGGCCAGAACCGCCGAGATCCTCGGCATCCACCGCAAAACCCTGCTGCGCAAACTGCGTCGCTACGGCCT
This sequence comes from uncultured Nitrospira sp., assembly GCA_964552455.1. Lineage (GTDB taxonomy): Bacteria > Nitrospirota > Nitrospiria > Nitrospirales > Nitrospiraceae > VGXG01. Next base: position 7 of record CAZKHY010000059.1, on the reverse strand, counting down.
CGCCTGA
>CAZKHY010000058.1:11734-20441 GCA_964552455.1 uncultured Nitrospira sp. | reverse complement strand
GCGGCCCCAACGTATAGAAGGGTGCCTCGTGGCAGGCGGCAAGCTGCTTTTCCATGTTTTCCCGGATGAGCTGCATCGGCACGTGGCCGGGCCCTTCGATCATGACCTGCACGTCGTGCCGCCAGGCGATCTTCGTCAGCTCGCCGAGGGTGTCCAGTTCGGCGAACTGGGCCTCGTCGTTCGCGTCGGCGATGGAGCCGGGCCGCAACCCGTCCCCCAGGCTGAAGGAGACGTCGTAGGCCTGCATGATCTCGCAGATCTCTTCGAAGTGGGTGTAGGCGAAATTCTCCCGATGGTGGGCCAGGCACCACTTGGCATGGATCGCGCCGCCGCGCGAAACGATGCCGGTCATCCGCTTGGCCGTCAGCGGCACGTACGGGAGCCGGACGCCGGCATGGATCGTGAAATAATCCACGCCTTGCTCGGCCTGCTCGATCAGCGTGTCCCGATAGATCTCCCAGGTCAGGTCCTCGGCCTTGCCGCCCACTTTCTCGAGGGCCTGGTAGATCGGCACGGTGCCGATCGGGACCGGGGAATTCCGCAGAATCCACTCGCGGGTCTCGTGGATGTTCTTGCCGGTCGAAAGGTCCATGACCGTGTCCGCGCCCCAGCGGATCGCCCAGACCATCTTCTCGACTTCTTCCTCGATCGAGGAGGCCACGGCGGAGTTGCCGATGTTGGCGTTGATCTTCACGAGGAAGTTGCGGCCGATGATCATCGGCTCGCTCTCCGGGTGGTTGATGTTGGCCGGGATGATCGCGCGCCCGCGCGCGACTTCGTCCCGCACGAACTCCGGCGTGATGCGAGAGGGGATGCCGGCGCCCCAGGCTTGTCCCGGATGTTGGGCCCATAGCCGGGCGTGATCGCCCGGTTGTCCGCCGCCGTGCCCGTGGCCATTGCCGCTGGTTGAAGCCTGCGCCAGCTCGCGGGTCTGATTTTCCCGGATGGCGATGAATTCCATCTCGGGCGTGACGATCCCCTTGCGGGCATAGTGCATCTGGGTTACGTTCCCGCCCGGCTTCGTCCGGAGGGGCTTGCGAATGTGCTGGAACCGCAGGCCGGCCAGCTTGGGATCGGCTGCCCGCATCCGCCCATAGTCCGACGAGACGTGGGGTAATTCTTCCACGTCGTTTCGGTCCAGGATCCAGGCACGCCGCAAGGGGGCCAGGCCGGTCCGGAGGTCGATTGTGACATCGGGGTCGGTGTAAGGCCCGGAGGTGTCGTAGACGGTAATGGAGGGATTGGGGGAAGGAGGCCCTCCGTTCGCCGGTTTGGTCGGCGTCAAAGAGATTTCCCGCATGGGGACCTGCACGCCCGGCAGGGTGCCTTGTACATAGACCTTCTTCGAGGCCGGGAGCGGTTGGGTGGTAAAGGAAGAATGACCCGAGCCTGTTCCGTTGCCGGAACCGTTCGATCCGGCACCATGGGAGCCGGATTCATCGGAGGTAGCATGCAGGCTACTCATATATGGGCATCCTTTCTCAAAATGAGCATTCGGCCTTCAGTTGTCAGTCCTGGGCCTGATAACCGCCCACTGCTCGCGGCCTTCCAAATAAAAAAGCCGCACCGGAATACATAGGGTGCGGCCTGGACTTGCCGAGTCGTTTCTGCTGCCGCTTCCCTACGCTGGTATTATCCAGGTCAGGTTCCGAGGGTCGTCCGCTGGATCGGACTCTCAGCCTACAGGCTCCCCTAGCTATGGTGAGTGATCGTACACCCCGGTTTTTCTCGTTGTCAACCGGCCATTGGACCTAGCTGGTGCGGTGATCCGATCGCTGCCCGCCGCTTTTCCAGGGGCGGAAGCCGTTGATTGTCCGCTACAGTCTAGCGTAGAATAAGTCTCTTATTTTGTGAGCCAGGCTCAGGTTCCCCCGACCAAGCAGACAGACGTCCGAAGAAGGTGGAGAGTGAAATCCGTCGAGACCGCCATACGGCCAGTGACCGATTATCAGGCCCTCACGCCGGAGGAGTTGTATGCCCGGACGGTGGCAGCCAAGCAGACGCTCGGAGACCAGGTGCTGGTCTTGGGTCATAACTATCAGCGCGACGAAGTGATCGAACATGCCGACTTCCGCGGGGATTCCTTGAAGCTGGCCAAGCTGGCGGCGGAACGGGCGGAGCGGCCTTACATTGTGTTCTGCGGCGTGCACTTCATGGCCGAGACGGCCGACATCCTCAGCCGATCCAAGCAGACCGTGATTCTCCCGGACCTGGCGGCCGGCTGTTCGATGGCCGATATGGCGGCGATCGAGCAAGTGGACCAGTGTTGGGACGCCTTGGGGCGGATCATTCCGGTGGAGGAGACCGTCGTCCCGGCGGTCTATGTGAACTCGGCGGCGGTCCTCAAGGCCTTTTGCGGGGAGCACGGCGGCATCACCTGCACCTCGTCCAACGCCAGGGCCGTCATGGAGTGGGCCTGGGCGAGGCGCGAGAAGATCCTGTTTTTCCCGGACGAACACCTGGGTCGCAACACCGCGAACAAGATGGGGCTGCCGCGCGACGCGATGATCGTGTGGAATCCGTTCATGCCCAACGGCGGGAACAGCGCCGAAGCGATCCGGAAGGCGAGGCTGATCCTCTGGAAGGGCCATTGCAGCGTGCATCAGATGTTTCAGCCGGCGCACGTGGGTTACTTCCGGAAGAGGTATCCGGACATCAAGGTCGTCGTCCATCCGGAATGTCACGAGGAGGTGGTGAACCGGGCGGATCTCGTCGGCTCCACGGAATTCATCATCAAGACGGTAAGCGCGGCTCCGGCCGGCACGGCCTGGGCGGTCGGGACGGAGCTGAACCTGGTCAATCGGCTCAAGCGGGACCAGGCCGACAAGCGGGTCTTCTTCCTTTCTTCCACAGTCTGCCAATGCGCGACCATGTTCCGGATTGATGCTCCCCACCTGTGCTGGGCGATGGAAAACCTGGCCGAAGGGCACGTCGTGAACCAGATCGTCGTGCCGGACGATGAGAAGGCCTGGGCCAGGATCGCGCTGGACCGCATGATGGCGATTAGCTAGCCTCAAGCTTGAATTGTGAATGCTGAATGTTGAATTTCAGGTTCAACCAGCCCCTCAATTCACAATTCATCGTTCAACATTCATAATTTAGGGCAATGGATTATAAAGCGACCCTCAATTTGCCTAAAACCGATTTCCCGATGAAGGCGAACCTGCCGCAGCGGGAGCCGGAGTTGCTTGCCTGGTGGGAGCAGGAGCGGCTCTACGAGCGGATTCAGGAAGCCGGGAAGAACCGCCCGCTTTATGTCCTGCACGACGGCCCGCCTTACGCCAACGGCCGCATCCACATCGGCCATGCGCTGAACAAGATCCTCAAAGACATCATCATCAAATCCAAGACGATGGCCGGCTTTCGGGTGCCTTACGTGCCGGGCTGGGACTGTCACGGGCTGCCGATCGAGCATCAAGTGATGAAGGAGTTGGGCGACAAGAAGAAGGATTTGGACACGCTCGCGATCCGCAAGCTCTGTCGCGACTATGCGGAGAAGTACCTGAATATCCAGCGTGACGAGTTCAAGCGCCTCGGCGTGCTGGGCGACTGGGACCGTCCCTACCTCACGATGGACCCGGCTTATGAAGCGACCATCCTGCGTGAGTTCGGAAAATTCGTCGAAAAGGGCGGGGTCTACAAAGGCCTGAAGCCGGTCCTCTGGTGCACCGTGGACCAGACCGCGCTGGCCGAGGCAGAAGTCGAGTACGAAGACCATACCTCACCCTCGATCTATGTGAAGTTCCCTATCAAAAACTTGCCTCCGTCGCCCAAGGCTGCAGGCCGGTTCGACTTCAAGTTTCCGGCGGATGTCAGGCAAGTGTCTGTTGTGATTTGGACCACAACTCCTTGGACGTTGCCCGCGAACCAGGCTGTCTGTCTCCATCCCGACTTCGATTACGCGTTTGTGAAGGTCGGCGACGAGGTTCTCGTGATTGCCCAAAAACTTGTGGATACTGTTGCCAAAGCCTGCGGTCTATACGATTACAAGGTTCTTGGGACGAAAAAGGGGAATGCGGGATTCGAAGGATTAGACTGCCGACGTCCATTGTCCGAAGAGCTTTCCCCAATTGCCCTTGGTGATTTTGTAACTTTGGACCAAGGAACAGGCTGTGTCCACATCGCCCCTGGTCACGGGCAAGAGGACTATGAACTTGCGCTCTTGTATAACTCGCCGCGCTACCACGCGGTTCTTTCTAGGCCACTGGAGATTCTGGCACCGGTGGACAATGCCGGGCGATTCACCGAGTCAGTAAAAGATTTTGCCGGGCAGCATGTCTTAAAAGCCAACCCCGCTATCATTGAAAAATTAAAGGCATCAGGCGTCCTTCTGGGAGATAGCAAGATCACCCACTCCTATCCCCACTGCTGGCGCTGCAAGAATCCAGTCATCTTTCGGGCCACCGAGCAATGGTTCGTCTCAATGGAGACAAATGATTTGCGCCGGAAAGCGCTGGAGCAGATCCGGGAAAAGGTTCAATGGATTCCAGCTTGGGGGAAGGATCGCATTAACGGGATGATCGAAAACCGACCGGACTGGTGTTTGTCTCGTCAGCGGGTCTGGGGCGTGCCGATCCCCGGCTTTACCTGCTCAGCCTGCAAGATGGTCCTGGCTGACCCGAAAGTCATTGACTATGTTGTGGGGCTGGTTGCGAAGCAGGGAGCGGATATCTGGTTTCAGAAGCCGGCTGCCGAACTGCTGCCATCCGACACAAAATGTCAAAAATGCGGCGGGCAGAACTTTGAGAAAGAACGAGATATCTTAGATGTCTGGTTCGAATCCGGGGTCAGCTATGCCGCCGTGCTCAAGCCGCGCAACTGGTGGCCGGCGGCTTTGTATCTGGAGGGTTCGGACCAACATCGTGGCTGGTTCCACAGCGCACTGCTGGCTGGGGTGACGACGGACGGCCGCGCTCCCTATGACGCAGTTCTCACCCACGGCTTTGTGGTGGACGGGGCCGGCAAGAAGATGTCCAAGTCGGCCGGCAACGTCGTGGCGCCGCAGGACGTGATCAAGCAATCCGGGGCCGAAATTCTTCGCTTGTGGGTGGCGGCGCAGGACTACCGGGAGGACCTCCGGATTTCTTCGGAAATCCTCAACCATCTCGTGGAAGCCTATCGGAAGATCCGGAACACCTGCCGCTTCCTGCTGAGCAACCTCTATGACTTCGACCCGGCAGTCCACCGGGTGCCGTACGAGCGACTGCCCGAACTGGACCGCTGGGCCCTGATGAAGCTCGGCGAGCTGATCCCTCGCGTCAGGCGGGCCTATGAAGACTTTGAATTTCACGCGATCTTCCACGCGCTGAACAATTTCTGCTCGGTGGACATGAGCGCCGTCTATCTGGATATCCTGAAGGACCGGCTCTACACTTTTCGCAAGGATTCCCCCCTGCGGCGCAGCTCGCAGACCGTCCTGTTCGACGTGCTGGTGGCGCTCACGAAGCTGATGGCGCCGATTCTGAGTTTCACCGCAGAAGAAATTTGGCGGATGTTGCCGGCAACTGTGCGAGAAAGTTCTGGAGCCCTCAGTGTCCATCTCACGTCGTTTCCCGATCCCGATCCGCAATGGAAGGATGCGCAGCTTGCTCAACGGTGGGAACGGTTGCTTGAATGGCGAAAGTGGGCTCAGGAGGTTCTTGAACGAGCCAGACGAGAGAAAGAAATCGGCTCGTCGCTGGAGGCCCATGTCCGATTGCGTGCCAAGCATGAGGACTACGATTTTCTGAAACATTATGAAGCAGATCTCCCCACTCTCTTGATTGTTTCGCAAGTTTCATTGGAGTTACTGAGTGAGAGTTCAAGAGAGAGCAGAGGAGTTAATGTGGCGAAATCCGAACATGCGAAGTGCGAGCGCTGCTGGAACTATCGGCCCGCGGTCGGCACATTCCCGGAGCATCCGACCTTGTGCGATCGATGCGTCGAGGCGGTCCGGTGAAGGGAAGGGCGCGGTATCTGATCCTGGCGCTGATCAGCCTCGGGACGATCATCCTGGACCAGGTCACCAAGACCCACATCATGCAGACGATGCGCCTGCATGAATCCATCCCGATCATCCCCAGTTTCTTCAGCCTGACCTACATCCGAAATCCCGGCGCGGCGTTCGGCATTCTTGCGTCGAGCAGCAACGGGTTCCGCCTGCTGTTTTTCGGGTTCACGTCGCTCTTCGCCCTCGTGCTTCTCGGCACGATTTTCTTCCGCTTGCACCAGGATGACTTGGTCGGGCAGCTCAGCATCGCCGGCATTCTGGGAGGGGCGGTCGGGAACCTGCTGGATCGTCTGCGGTACGGGGAGGTGATCGACTTCCTGGATTTCTACATCGACATCTACCACTGGCCCGCTTTCAACGTGGCGGACGCGGCCATCAGCGTCGGCGTCTGCTTCCTCATCGTCCACTTCGCCTTTGAAAAGAAGGAAAAAGAAGAGGCGGGGTCCGTTGCGGGTCACCCCTGAGCCCGGCAACGAAGCTTAGGCCGGCAGCGGCAGGATGAACCCGCCCTGTTCCTTGAATTGCTTCTGTTGTTCCGCCGAGAAGAAGACCAGCGGCTCGCTGTGGCAGAAGTGGCATTCGCGGGTGGTCACCGTCGCCTCCGCTTCGCCGACGCCGGCAAGATACGCCTTGGCCAGTTTCAGGGCCGTCGCCTCATCCGTCGTCATCACGTCGAAATGCAGCTTGCCCCGTTTCCCATCGACCCAGGTGTCGAAGACTTTCACGGTATCGGACGGTTGGTCGGCCATGATTCTCCTCGGTCAGTACGCTGACGGCTGCGGTCATCCGAAAATGAACAGCACGACGCCTCCCAGGAGCAGCCGATAGTAGGCGAAGGCGCGCAGGGTATGTCGTTTGACGAAGGCCAGGAACGCGGCGATGACGGCCCAGGCCACCAGGAAGGAAACCGCCAGGCCCAGCGCCAGCGCCAGGACATCCGCGCCCGTCAGCAAGTCCCGCGACTTGAGCATCTTGTAGGTCGTGGCGGCGATCATGGTGGGCAGGGCCAGGAAGAACGAGTACTCGGTGGCCACCTTCCGGTCCATTCCGACGAGCAGCCCGCCCACGATCGTCGCGCCGGAGCGGGAGATGCCGGGAATCAGCGAGACGCATTGCGCAAGCCCGACCCAGATCGCCGTCATGAAATTCACTTTGTTCAGGCCGGTGATGCGGGGCTCGCTCGGCCTGGCCTCGACCGCCAGGATGATCAGTCCGCCCCCGATCAGCGCGACGGCGACCGTGATCGGATTGAACAGATAAATCTCGATCCAGGCCCTCGCCAGCAAGCCGATGACGGCGGACGGCACGAAGGCGATGCAAAGTCCCAGGAGGAACCAGAGGTTGGGATGCGTGTCGGACGAGCGGTAGAGGATGTACCCCCAGCCCTGCTTCATGGACAGTTCGCTGGCCGAGCGGGATTTCCGGATCAGATCACGGAAGGAGACTCGTTCGCCTGCGGCTTGCGTCAGGATGGACGCGATCCGGCTGCGTTCGTATACGATGATCGCCAGGATCGATCCGAGCTGGATCGAGATGTCAATGCTCACGGCGACCGGGCCGGTGAAGCCCAGCCAATGCCCCAGGATGATCAGGTGTCCGGTCGAGGACACCGGCAGAAATTCGGTGAGCCCCTCCACCAGCCCCAGCAGCGCGGCGAGTCCCGGTCCCCACTCAGACATCCGTGCTCCTCGTCAGGTATGCGGCACCAATCCGGACGGCAACCAGCGGCGCATAATCACAAAGTCCGGGGGCCGAGTCAAGGAGAAAGGGCGGACGCACGAGCATTGAAGGACGTGGGGCGGCTGTGGCGAACCACCGGCAGCTATTGACAAAATTGGCCTGATCGACTACACATCATCAAATTCCATCCGGTTCGAAACGAGCAGTAGGCACACCTTTGTTGGGCATGACGGAGCGGTGGACGCAAGCATCAACACGCACACTTGTGGCAAACTAACTATCCGCCCGCGGGGGAATAGGCAAAAAAACTTCTCCCGGTCCATGCGATCGTTACACCCGTTGCACAGAAGCGCAACGGATTCCCGGGTTCAAGCAAAGCGTGGTATGAGGCGGGCGGCTCTGGCAAGCTATCTAATCCCCTTGCAGCAAAGTATGATCCGCCGCGACATGATCGAACGCGGCGGCTCACGCAAACGAGGGGGATATTTACTGGCGGCAAAAGACCTCTCCGCTCACATACGATCGAAGTGAGCGGCTCACGCAAGCGAGGTATGGAGGGCGGAATGAACAAGTCGGCGGTGCTTGGCTTGGTCCTTGCGGTTTCGCTGGTGGCCGGCGGATGCGTGGTCTCGCAGAGCAAGTACAACCTGGCGGTGCAGGAAACGGAGAGCGCGCAAGCCGAGCTGGAAAAGGTGCGGGCGCAGAAAAGCGCCCTGGAACAGCAGGTCAAAAGCCTCAAGGAATCCAGCGGGAAGCTGGTGGCCGATGCGGAGCTGGCTCAGTCGGAGCTGCAGCGACTGAAGGACAGCCGCGACAGGGAACGGGCCGGCATCGAGGGGCGCATCAAAGAGCAGGAGCAGAAGATCAGAGACCTGACCTCCCAGCAGAGAACCCTGCGGCAGGAAATCGACGAGGCCAAACAGCGCAACGAAACCCTGAAGGCCGCCGTCGCCCGCTACCAGAAAGAGCTGAAGGAGCGGCAACCTGCCGGTCCTTCCGGTCCTTCGACGCCCCAGCCGATGCCGCCTCGTCCGCCCG
>CAZKHY010000058.1:0-11634 GCA_964552455.1 uncultured Nitrospira sp. | reverse complement strand
GGCCGCTCCTGGAGCCAAGCCGACCGTCCCGCCGACGTCGGACGTGGCCCCCGTGCCCTCCGGCCAGCCAGGCGGGTTGGCGCCCGTCAACATCAACAAGGCCTCGGCCAATGACATGGTCCTGTTCCTGGGGCTCACCAAAGAGGTGGCGGAGCGGGTGGTCTCGAACCGTCCGTACAAGGTCCGCGGTGAGCTGGTCGCCAAGAACGTCCTGCCCCAGGCGACGTTCGACGTGATCAAGGACCGGATCACCGTCGCTCCTTGACCCTTTGCATCCGGCTCGGTGCGAACGACTCGGCGGGATGTAACCTTTTGCCCCTTCGGTGCCACTGTGCCCCTGTGAGGGGCGTACCGGCTCGCCTCCTGACATCGTGATGGCAACGACAGGCCATTCGCCGGAATGCGGATGGCCTGTTGCTTTTTGGGCTGGCACGCCGCAGAATGAGCCTGGCATTGCCGACTCTGACGATCGCTTCGAGGAGCTGCGTGCGCAAAGCCGTCTGGATCGCGGGTGTGTTGGCGGTGGGGCTGGCCATCGGGGGCTACGTGTTCTTCAGCGGGGAGCGGAAGACCCCGGTTCGCTACCGGACCGCTCCGATCGAACGGGGCTCCGTGGTCTCGGTGGTGGCCGCCACCGGGACGATCAATCCGGTCGTGTCGGTGCAGGTCGGCAGCCAGGTGTCCGGCATGATCCAGAGCCTCCATGCGGATTTCAATTCGATCGTGAAGGCCGGTGACGTGGTGGCCAGGATCGACTCGGCCCCGTTCAAGGCCCGCCGTGACCAGGCGGCGGCCAACCTCGAGATTGCCAAGGCCAACGTGGCGAAGGCCCGGACGGAGCTGGCGCAGAGGAAGCGCGAGCTGGATCGGCTCAAATCGCTCGTGGACCGGCAGTTCGTGTCGCAGAATGACGTGGATGTGGCGGTGACCGCCCACCAGGGCGCCCAGGCGCAATTGGAAGTCGCCGAAGCCCAGGTGAAACAGGCCGAGGCCACGCTCAACGCCGCCGAATTGGACCTGAAATACACGGTGATCCGGTCCCCCGTGAACGGGATCGTGATCGCCCGCAACGTGGAAGTCGGTCAGACCGTCGCGGCCAGCTTTGCGACCCCGAACCTCTTCCTGATCGCGCTCGATCTGACGCAGATGCAGGTGGACACCAACGTCAGCGAGTCCGACATCGGCGGCATTGCCGAAGGCAAGGAGGCGAGCTTTACGGTGGACGCCTACCCGGGCGAGCGGTTTCAGGGGCAGGTTCGGCAGGTGAGGAACGCCCCCATCAGCGTGCAGAATGTCGTGACCTACAACGTCGTGATCGGCGTGGACAACCGCGACCTGCGGCTCAAGCCGGGCATGACCGCGAACGTGTCGATCATCGTGGCCCGGAAGGATCAGGCGGTCAAGGTGCCGAATGCAGCGCTCCGATTTACCCCGCCGAAATCGGCACGGTCGGATGGGACTGACGGCCGACCTGACGCCGCCGGCGGAGACAAGGCCGGTGCAGCGGGAGCTCGCCCCGTCCGAGCGAGTCAGCCTGCCGGGACCAAGGTGGTGTGGAAACTGGGGGCCTCCGGGGATCCGGAGGCGGTGCCGGTCCAGACCGGCATCTCGGACGGGAATTTCACCGAGCTGACGGGCGGGGAGCTGAAGGACGGCGATGAAGTCGTCATCGGCGTTGAAACGCCGAGGGGGGCGCGGAAACAGGACGCGTTGCCGCCTGGATTTGGGTCAGGGCAGCGCCGCCCCTCGCGCGACCGCGGTCTGTAGACCCCGTGAAGCGTATCTCGTGAAACGTCGCTCGTCTTTGTCAGTGGCCATCCGCGAGCCTTCCATCGATTCACGCTTCACGAACGACGAGGCACGCGCATGGCTGCGCTGATCTCCTGCAAGGATCTCTGGAAAATCTACCGGCTGGGCGATGTCGAGGTCCAGGCCTTGCGCGGCGCGAGCTTGGACATCGCGCGGGGCGAGTTCGTGGCGATCATGGGCGCGTCCGGCTCGGGGAAATCCACCCTCATGAACATCCTGGGCTGTCTGGATATCCCGACCAGGGGCAGCTACTGGCTGGATGGGCTGGATGTTGCCCGCGCCGGTCAGGATGAGCTCGCGGAGATCCGGAACCAGAAAATCGGGTTCGTCTTCCAGAACTTCAACCTGATTCCCAGGACCAGCGCCCTGGAAAACGCCCAGCTCCCCCTGTTTTACCGGGGGCTGTCGCTGCGCGACCAGCGGGCCAAGGCTGCGGCGGCGCTCGCACGAGTCGGCCTTTCCGGACGGGAGCACCATTACCCGGCCCAACTGTCCGGCGGACAGCAGCAACGGGTGGCGATTGCGCGGGCCCTCGTGTCGGCTCCGTCGATCCTGCTGGCCGACGAGCCGACCGGCAACCTGGACACCGAATCCAGTCGGGACATCATGAGAGTCCTGGAAAGTTTGAATCAGGAAGAGGGCATCACCATTATCCTGGTCACCCACGAACCGGACATCGCGGCCTACGCGTCCCGGCAGATCCTGGTCAAGGACGGGCAGATCGTGAGCGACCGGGTGCGGGATGCAGGCGCCGCGTCGCCGCGTCTGCGCGTCACCGCGTCGGATATGGAGACACGGGGAGATGGAGGCGCGGAGACAGGTAAAGGCTGGGAGGTGGACGGATGAGCGCCTTTATCCTGTTGACGGTCATGACCGCCTTCCGCATCTTGAGCCGAAACCGGATGAGGGCCGGCCTGACGATGCTGGGGATCATCATCGGCGTGGGCGCCGTCATTGCGATGGTCAGCATCGGGGAGGGGGCCAAGGCGGCCGTACGGGCGCAGGTGGCCAGCATCGGAACCAACGTGATCATCATCCTGCCCGGAGCCACCACCGTCGGCGGGGTGCGGGGCGGGCAGGGCGGCGCCGTGACCCTGACCGTGGCCGATGCCTACGACCTCAAGAAAAAGATTCCGTTGCTGAGCGACACCGGCTGGTCGAAGCGGGACGTGATGCAGGTGATCGCGGGCAACAAGAACTGGAACGTGCCGGTGAACGGGGTCTCCCCCAGCTATTTGACGATCCGGGACTGGTCCTACAGCAGCGGCGGGCCGATCACCCAAGCCGACATGGATACCGGGGCCCGCGTGGCGCTGCTCGGACAGACCGTGGTGGAGAACCTGTTCGAGCCGGGCGAGGAACCGGTCGGGTCCACGATCCGGATCAAGAACGTGCCCTTCAAGGTCATCGGGGTGCTGGCACCCAAGGGCCAGTCGTCGCAGGGATCGGACCAGGACGATATCGTCTTCATTCCCTTCTCGACCGCCGAGCGCAAGGTGCTGGGCACGCAGTTTCTGGGATCGGTCGCGGCCCTGTTCGCCTCGACCGACCATCCGGAGGACTTGCCGGCGGCGGTGGAGGGCATCCGCGAGGTACTGCGGGCCCGGCACCGCCTCCAGCCTGACCAGCCGGACGACTTCACGATCCGTACCCAGGTGGACATCGGCCTGGTCCAGGAGGGGACCAGCCAGACCCTCACGCTCATGATGTTCGCCGTGGCCTCGATCTCGCTGCTGGTCGGAGGCATCGGGATCATGAACATCCTCCTGGTGTCGGTGACCGAGCGGACCCGCGAGATCGGCGTCCGTATGGCGGTCGGCGCGAAGCGCCGACATATCCTCGTCCAGTTCCTGATCGAGGCCATGACCCTGAGCCTGGTCGGTGGGATCGTGGGTATTCTGTTCGGTGTCGTGGGTGCCCGCGCCACCACGGTGCTGGCCGGTTGGCCGACGATCATCTCGGCCGAATCCATCCTGATCGCCTTTCTCTTCTCCCTGGCGGTGGGGCTCTTCTTCGGCCTCTATCCCGCCAACAAGGCTTCTCGCCTCAATCCCATCGAAGCCCTTAGATACGAGTGAGAAAACGTAGGGAGATAGATCGGCTTGTGCGCCGGTTGACTCCACGCAAGGTCTCTGATACAAAAGACCACATGAACCTCAAAGACTTTGGTCGATATCTGCAAAAGAAATCCGTGTCTCGACTCCTCCATCAGGCTCGGAGGGAGAGTTGGGATCGCCTTCCGACCCATCGCGATCTAACCCGCACCCATCGGAAACGAGTGGCGCACAAGCGAACTGGCACGGCCTAGGTGCTCTACCTCGACACCTCTGTCCTGCTGGTCTACACACTGACGCAAGCAATCGAAAAATCCCGCTACGAAGCGACGGCATCCTTCTTCGCGCAACTCCGGCAAGGGCTGTTCACCGGAGCCACGTCATTTCATGCCTTGCATGAAATGTATCTGTTTGCCCTAGCTAATGCACCAGATGTCTCGACGGGGTCTGCCTATGGGAAGGCGGCATTGGAGGCCATTCTGGCGCTTCCGATACAAGTCCTTCCTTTGGTCTCTCGGCTCGAACGCAGTCTGCACAGCCGGAAATTTCGGGCATTGCGCGATCCGGCTGATGTGCCACATGCCGTGTCAGCATGGGTATCTCAGTGTGAGGCCATCGTCACGTATGACACGCACTTTCGAGCGATTGCCCACATCATTCCCTGCCGTGTGCCTGAAGACTTGCTGGGCTACTAGCACATAACCGCGCGTCGGCTGCTCGTAGGCTGTCCGCCTCTATCCCGCCAACAAGGCCTCCCGACTGAACCCCATCGAAGCCCTCAGATACGAGTAGGGCACTCATTTCTAAGGCGTATTCCGGCACCGCCTAACTTCTTTGAATCTGCATGGGTGTGAAGTAGGTCACTTGCCCACGTAAGAAAAAAGGGGTAGCATCTCGGTCATTCCTGCTTGCCGCTACTGCTTCGACATGGTCCCGTTCGAGGGAAATGTGCTGCGGACCTTTTCACTCGCCGGATTTCGCTTCATCTTGCGGCCAGAACCGCGTGCCCCTCTACGCACGAAACACCGACAATACCGTGCACGGCGCCTTAAAGGCTATGCCGGGTGTGCTGGGAAGACCGCGATCGCCACTCTTGGAAGACCGGCCTCGCCCACGACATGATCGGCCGCGGCTGGCGAATCGAGGGGCGGTGAGATGAGGTCATACAGAAGTAGCTAGTAGAGAGAGGGACCTATGGACGTCTGTGCAAAACACGAGGTGAGGGCGATCGAGCAAACTGTTTTGACGATCTCCTGCAATAAGCATCTGGATTTACAGGATGCGAGGTTTCTGCGCGGGGTCTTCGCTAGTGTCTATCCCAATCGCCCTGAATTTCACGGCCATGGACCGACAGGGCTGGTCTACGCGCACCCGCGAATTCAATACAAGGTCGTAGACGGACAAGGCTTAATCATGGGATTGGAAGAGGGAGCGTTTCTCCTCCAACTGGCCGAGCCCCCGGTTCGGATCAGACTTGGGGCTAGATGGCTGGACATCTCTAGCGTGGATCGTGTTGTTAGAACAGTTCCATTCGGGCTGGCTGAGTTGCCGTTCGAGTATAAGTTCGTCACTCCGTGGGTGGCTCTCAATGAGGAGAATCACGTGCGCTTTCAGGTGACATCTGTCCGAGGAAAAGAGGCGACAAACGCACTGATGAGAAGGGTGCTGGTCGGCAATCTGCTATCCACGTCGAAAGCTTTGGGCTATGAGGTTCCAGGTCCCATTCATGTCGAGGTGGATGTGGAAGAGCCAACCGAGGTGGTTCTCAAACCCGGGGTTGTTCTTCTCGGTTTCCTGGGCAGGTTTCGCGCGAATTTCTGGATTCCCCCGCTTTGGGGAATAGGCAAACAGAGCGCTCGGGGGTTTGGGGCGGTCGAGCGAATAGCATGAGGTCCTGAAATGGCGGAAAAAATTACCGTCACATTCCCAAGACTTAATCAGTTCTGGAACGACTGTGGGGTCGTAGGTTTATATCGAGTTATCTGTGGATCTGTTCATGCGCCAGCGCCTCTAGATGGAGGTACAGTCGACACTGCTCCATTGGACAAAATCCACGGTGTCCAAAAAGAGTTGACACCCCTTAATTTCACACTAACGGGGAGTCAAGCAGGTATTTTACATCTCCTAGAGGCTGCTCATCAGCGCGCGGTGCAACGGTATTACAACATCACGACAAAGAATCAGATCGACAAGAAAGCTACGTGGAACGTCTATTACGATAGCGAGAGGGACCGTTTCGAGAAGTTCCCGAGGCGAACCATTGCTGGAATCGCCAGGCTATTTTACAAGGAGAATCAAGTCATCCGGCCTTTGGCTAAAAGTCTCAAATGGGGCAACGGGGAAGATGGCAAGAGGCAAGCAGGGGTTCTTCCTGAGGAACTTGCAGGGCTTCAGGCTCGCTACGAGACCTATCTAAAAGCTGAGAATCTGAAACCTGGTCCTCCTGCCTGTTTGTTGGTTGACGGCCCAAACGCGGTTCAGATTCCGCTCAAGCCCAAACCTAAGCTTCGAGAAAGTAATTCAAGCAACCGCTGTTTCTTGTGCGGGGATACTGCAGATTCCAGAACAGCTATAAGCCAAGCCATTTACCCGCTTGCGACCGGTCCTGCAGGAATCCTGTCCTTCTATCAGTTTGGAGAGAAACCTACACAGGTCTGTTGGAAGTGTAGTTACGTGGCTAAGTTTGTGCCGGTTAATGCATTCTTCATGAGAACCGGAAACAAACTGAGTGGCCTCCATGCGTTCTTCCCCTTCGCACCCAGCCTGACCAAAATGAATCAGGTTTATGAGCCTCTGATGCGGGCGGCCGAGTTCGAGCCTAACTGGTACCGGAATTTTGAGACCTCACTTGGGGGCTACTTCACACATCCGGCAGAAACCTGTCTGGCCTTTCTCCATACCGTTTACCGAAAGACTCTACGACATTCAGAGGAGACCCTTTCTGAGGCCGATACTTTTCTACGGGAATTGTATGGGCTTGCCCAAGAAGAGGCGCCGGTGTCCTTTGCGGTTGTGAGCGCGACCAGCAAGGGAAACACCATGATGGTTACGGACGCATGGCTATTTGATGACGTTGCCTACCTATTTCGGTTATTCGATCGAGCCGAGCGGGAAGGGATCGATTTGTTCCGTGTTGCGAAGGCGTTAGTGGACCACGATGCGAAGGCTGAAAGCCGTACCCTGGATCGGGAGCGGATCCTTAGGAGCATTTTGACTCGACGGCCTATCGTGTCCGATGTCAGTACCTTTGTGAGTCGAAAGGGCGATGCTGGTTATGACCTGAACGCTTTCACCCAACTCTATGAACGTATCCGTCACAAGGAGGAGCCCATGTACTCCGAAATGGTTGCCACGGCCGCATCGCTTGGAAAGCAGATCGGCTTAGCTCTTGCGGGGAAGGTCAAAAGTAAGGATGAGCATGAGGGACGCGCTAAAGGCGGTCTCTTTCGCCTGCGCAAGGCACGGACATTGGCTGAGTTCGTCAACGAGATACCGCGACTACAGCATCGGTATGGCCTGTCTGTGAAAAAAGAGATTTATGAAGGTGCGCTCACACCAGGTAACTTTGAAGAGTTTCGTGGATTTTGTCTGATTGCTGCGTTCAACGCATTTCACGCCGGTCTGTCCCTAAAAGGAGACCAAGGGGGTTCAGGACAATGAACACGGACTTTAAACAAGCCAAATCACTGACCTTGACCTATTTGACGCCCGTCTCGTTCGCAAGTTTGAACGGAGGGGATAAAGAGGCCGACAACATGGCCAACATTAAGAAACTGACTCGTGAGACGGCGCAGGGCCCGAAAGCCTATCCTTACGTATCATCGCAAGCAGTGAGGCGGGCCTTGCGCGAACGGTTGGCAGATCTTGGGTGGGAACTTTCAGAGGGCGTTGCCGCAGCCCAGAAAAAAGGGGCGGCCACTACCCTTCAAGATCCAAAGACTTACATTGATGATGACCTCTTCGGGTATATGGAAGGCATGAAGGGGAAAGAAGGGGCGAAGGGAGGCACCAAGAAGCGGACATCTCCCGTTCGCGTCTCGCCGCTTTTGGCGATGGACGCCTATCAAGGGGACCTCGATTTCGGTACCAACTATATGAGTGTGAAAGCAGGGGGTGACCCTAATATCTTTGAAACGGAGATTCACTCCGGCCTTTACCGAGGAACGATTCTGATTGAGTTGGATCGAGTGGGATGTGGGGAAGGGTTCGAGAAGGGGGATCTCTCAAAGCCTGATCGTGCCAAGCGTGTCTCGGCGCTATTGACGGCTGTGCAAAACCTTTGGGCTTCGGGTCGGCAGAGTCGGTTTCTCGCTGACATCTCTCCCAAATTCATAGCGGGAGCGGCCACGCGGGTCAAGGCTCCTATCTTTCTGGAGTCGGTTAAGCTCCATAATGGTGGTCTTCAGACTTCGGCGCTGTCAGAAGTCTTGTCAGACCACCAAGCTATCATCGTGAGCCACACTTACGGGACTCGGTCGGGCAGCTTTGATCTAGTGCCTGATGGAACGGTCACGGTGGGGGATGCGTTCAAGAAGATGCAGGAGTGGGTGGCCGGCTATTACGGAGTGTGATGCCATGCATCTGGCTATAGTCAAAGCGTTTGCTGAGACTGCCTCTTTCCGACTCCCGGAAGCGCACACTTTTCACAAGACCCTACCGCTGCCTCCTCGAACGACGCTGGTGGGGGTCCTTGGGGCCGCCCTTGGGCTGACGGCAGAGTTTGCGCAAGAGTGGGTTGAGACGCACCGGATCCAGGTGGGATCAGCCGGCCGTCACCGTGGAGAGATGAAGGACCTGTGGAAGTATCGGAAGATCAAGACGGCTGAAGTAATCCCCGATGTCCTCCTACGTGAGCACCTGGTTGACCTTGCGATGACACTGGTTTACGCCGCCGAAGACGCTTCCGTTGCTGAGCAAATAGTCGGCAGTTTTCAAAACCCAGTGCATGCGCTTACCGCAGGCCCCAGTGATAGCCTGCTCAAAGTGCGAGAGGCGTTGCTGATTGAAAACGTCAGTATGATACCGACAACCATCTTTCAGTTTTGCGTGATCCCTGGCGACATCACCGGCGCTGGTCGCTACCGACCTGATCCGGCTGTGCTGCACGGTCCTATCATTGAGTCTATTCGGGCGCCATGGGTCACTCATCTCCCTCTTCGCTTCACATACGAAGGCGGTCGTCGAGAAGTCGCCGCACGCGGACCGTTCTCCTTCATCGGAGATAGGGTACATCTTTCTGAACCAATTGCTGCCTACCAAGTCGGAGAAGAGGCCATAGTTGTTTCATGACGGAACGACTGTATTGGGCGAAGAGACAACCACATCAGACATATGAAGAGCATCTTGAGGCTGTGTACTCGGCTTGGTGTCAAGTTACGGAACAGCACGTCGGGCTCATCCAGCGTGTGTGTGACAACAGGGGAGTTAAGGTTGATCGCCTGCTGATGAGTTCGCTGTTGACGGTTGTATTTCATGACATCGGGAAGATGACAGTCGCGTTCCAGGAAATGATGCAGGCGAACGCTGAGGCTCTGGCAAAGGCCCGTCAGAGAAACTTTCGTCATGAGTACGCTTCATTCCCGTTCGTTGCGGCGGCAGCCGCCTTTTTACAGAAGGTGGAGGGACCGCTCTTGCCAGATGTGCCTGATGCTTGCTTAGAGGCGCTGGTTGTCTTGGGCCACCATAAGCCGGTTGATGGTGAGTTGACGTCTTTTGACCGTGAAACCTCCTTTGGAGGAACTCTGGATTGGGTTGATGGGGGGCCTGAGCAAGCACTTGCTGTTGCCTGTGCCTTGTTCAACCGCAGAGGATGGCAATTGCCGGTTGTGCCTCTGGAGAAGTGCAAGGCAAAAGTAGGGCCAGATACTGTCACTGGTCTTGTAATCCAGCGCTTGCCGTATGAGTGGTCGAAGAGTCGTCCGTTGTTTGCCGTGCTGAAGAGCCTGCTGATGGTCTCCGACTGGTGGGCGTCAGCAAGTCCGAACCCGACCGAAGTTTCAGTCAAAAGTCGTGTGATAGTTCCTACCATATTGATGAGAACCTCGATCGAGACGGAAATTAAAGCGAAAGGGGGGGCGTTTGAAGGCTTTCGACCTTTCCAAGAAAAATGCGCTGAGGCCAGCGGTCATGTGATTGCTGTCGCTCCTACAGGGTCGGGGAAGACCGAGGCAGCGGTGCTCTGGGCCTGTAAGCAGATCGAAACGGGGAAGATCACCAAGCTTCTCTATCTGTTGCCAACCATGGTTACGGCGAACGCTATTCATAGTCGTTTGAGCAGACTATTCTCGAAACATCAGATTGATGTCGGACTCTCTCACTCGTTGGCAGACCTTTCCCGGGAGAATGGTGAGGAAGGCGAGGGTGATACGGGAGAGTATCGGCAATCGGTCTTATTTGAGAGGCATTGTTTCCCGCCGGTCACAGTCGGTACAGTGGATCAGCTCTTGGCCGCGTTGCTACATGGGGGGCGATGGCCACTCAAGACCTGGGCTGCCATGGATGCTGCCATTGTATTCGATGAGATTCATGCATACGATCCCTATACACTTGCTCTCATCACCCAAATGATTGGTGAATGTGCAAAGGCAGGGAGCAGGTTCTTCATGATGAGTGCGACCCTTCCAACGGTGTTAGTCAATCTCTTAACGGAGGCCATAGCCGGGACGGCAGCACTTGGCGAGATCCGAGACTCGGAGCTGCTTACCTCCGCGCGCAATCGCTTTACGGTCTATGACGAGCAAGTAGAGGATCATGTCGATGAAATCATCAAACAGGTTCAAGCTGGTCGCCGTGTGCTGGTCGTTGTCAACACTGTGGGCAAGTGTCAGGAGCTTGCGGAAATATTCGCCAGCTACGGACCGATCTGCTATCACTCAAAATTCATCCTTCGAGATCGAACCGACAAAGAGGCGGAGATTCAGGGGGCAGGGCCACGCCTGGTAGTAGCGACACAGGTTGTAGAAGTCGCCCTCGATATCGACTACGATGTTCTTTTTACCGAGTGCGCCCGACCTGATGCCGTCGCACAGCGCGCAGGCAGAGTGAACCGTCGCCGGCGTCAAATTCCTGGTCAGGTCCGCATTTACCGTGCAGGCAAAGGGAGTGAAAGGATTTATTTCGATGATGTTCGCAGCGAGCGAATTGGAGTCGGCACTTTATTGGAGCGAAGTTGGCAGGCGTTCAACAACCGGCAGGGTCTTGTGACCGAACGAGACCTGATCGAGATGGTGGAAGATGTCTATGGCGGACTTGATCCAAGAGAGCATCCTGCATTCCAGGCTGCTCGTTCTACGGTCCGCGATGTCCAAGCACGGCTTGGTGGAGTACTAGACCGAGCACTGGGAGAAGAACGGCTCCTTACACGCTTAGAGCCCTATTATCAGGTCTCGGTTATCCCATTCCAATTCCGGGATGAAGTGCTTGCTGTGCGTCCGAGGGAGCGGAGACGGTACGAAGTGAAGATGCCTTGGTGGTACGTGAAGCGCTGTCGGGAGGAAATCGAAGGGATCACCTTCTGTCACATGGAATATGACACGCGGTTGGGTGCGCGTTTTGAGAAGGAAGAGAGTTTGGCTGTGTTCTGATACCCGACCTCATCGGCCTCGGGAAGTCCGTCTCGCGCGGGTTCGGGACGGTGAGGCAGACTCTAGTGGAGGAAGCATCATGACGACACCGGCATCTACGACTGTGGACAGGAGTCGGCTTAAAACCATCGCTGATCGGTTGCGTCGAGACTACGGGGCTGGGCGCGTCATTCTCTTCGGGTCGGCGG
>CAZKHY010000057.1:0-20801 GCA_964552455.1 uncultured Nitrospira sp. | reverse complement strand
GCGACGGTCGTCGTGTACCCGTCCGATCACTTTATCCATCCCGAACCGCGGTTCGCGGCGGTGGTCCTGCATACGATCAGGACTGCTGAGCAGCATCCGGACCGGCTCATCCTTCTGGGAGTTCGACCGGACCATCTGGAGCTGGAGTACGGTTGGATTCTGACTGGAGAGACACTGGACCACACGGGTCTCCCCACGATACGAACGGTCTGGGCTTTCATGGAGAAGCCGAGCAGGGATCAAGCCGGCTCTGCGATGGCTGCGGGGGCCTTGTGGAACACGTTCGTGATCGTCGCCAGGCTGCGCACACTCTGGACCCTGGGTCACCAGTGTTTCCCGGAGCTGATGCCGTTGTTCGAACGACTGAGCGAGAGACAGGACGCCTGTACGGACGCGGACTTCCTCGAGGCCGTATACCGTGACATGCCAGCCCGAAATTTTTCGTCCGGGTTGCTCCAACGCATTCCAGACCAGACGGCGGTCATCGAGCTGACCGGTGTGCTGTGGAGCGACTGGGGGAGGCCTGAACGGATCGTCGAGACCCTGCGGAAAATTGGCAAGCAGCCCGCCTTTCCCGAAGAACTCCTTGCGGGCGCGCAGCACCATCGCTATGCTGCGAGCGGCACGGCAGGACCGACTCGGCGCACTGCTGAGCCGCTGCGGGCTACTCCCGGAAGGTAGTCGAGGAAGCGGCAGTGCCGGCCAGGGACATCGGGGAATGGTGTCCAAGGATTAGATCCAGTGACGGAAGGAGGTGAGGGCGATGGTGACAGACCCCGTGTGCAAGATGCAGGTGAATGAGGGGACGGCCGCGCTGGTGAGCCGATATCAAAACGTGACGTACTATTTCTGTTCGCCTGCTTGCAAGGAGGTTTTCGACGTGTCGCCGGAGGATTACGTCGGAGACACCGATATCCTGGGCCGAGACTCCAAGGGAGCCTAGCGTCGGCCGGTCAGGCTGCCCGGCATCGGCCACGGCCAGCCATGGAGGACCTGGAAGCTCACACAGGCGGTGAAGACCCGAAAGGAGGGATACGATGAAACTGCAGCTGAAGAAAAAGCGAGAACCCGGAACGCTGTCTAGCCAAGAGAGTGCCCAAGCCGGTCGCGAGTCAGGCGATCCGCATAGCCGCATCGCCAAACGCGCCTATGAATTCTATGTGCAGCGCGGCAGCCAGGAAGGGCATGCTGTGGAGGACTGGCTGGAGGCGGAACGAGAGATCCTTGGGTGAAACCCTTGAGCTGACCGCATCTCGGTTTTGATCCACGAGGGAGAGCGCCACGCCACTTTTGGTTTCCCTGGCCGAACGGGAGAAGAGCGATGCACACAACTAGATCGCAGCAGGACAGAACCGGAATTGGAGAACAGTGAGAGAGATGGCAAAGGACCGGTTTGCATTAGTCTTCCGATCAGGGTTGGCAGTGGGGGCGGCCGTCATGCTCTCCGCCTGCGCACATTCTCTGCCGTGTGACGCGCCCCCGACCGAGCGGGTGCTGGCCGAGAAGGCCTTGCGAACGCAATTCGTTGAACGAGGAGCCGCCGACCCCGAGTTTGTTCATGAGATCCTGCACCAGCTCGGGCAGGGACCGGACGGCGACCGGCGGCTCGCACGCCTCCTGGCCGAACACCTTCATCATCACCCAAGCACCGCGCGCGCCGTGTATCACGAAGTCGCTCAACATCGGGGATTCCAGGATTGGATCGCTGAGCGGCTGCGTGGTATTGAGGAGACGACCAAATGATGGCGACATGAAGTACTGAAGCATTTCGTCCCCAAGAAGAGGAGCCACATCATGCTGACCCGGCAAAGAGTCTCACTGCTTGCGGCGCTGAGCCTCGCCCTCGTGGTGCAAGCTTGCGCAGGGCCTCCTGGAACGTTGATTGCCCGAAGCGAAAGCGGGCTGGCGAATTACTATGCCCAGCAAGCAGAAGAGTTCAGACACATGGCGAGGGATTGGGAATTCATGGCCGAGCTGTATGAGAAACACCCGGAGCTCTTGGCCAAACCCGATGCCGCTCAGCATGTCGCCCATTGCCGAGCTCTCGCAGACATTTACCGCAAGGCCGCCGAGGAAGCCGAGAAGCTGGCGATCGAGCACCGGGAAGCGTCCGCTCAGCGGTTAGTGGAAAGAAAAGATCATGCCGGGCTGGCGAATTACTATGCCCAGCAAGCTCAGGGGTACAGGCAGAAGGCAAAGGACTGGGATGCATGGGCCGAGTTCTACGAACAACATCCCAGGCAGTATGACAAAGGCGAAGCGGCTGAGCACGCGGCCCATTCCCGGGCAATCGCCCAGAGCTACCGGAAAGCAGCCGATGAGGTCGATGCGATGGCGGCCGAGCATCGGCGACAGCTTCCGCAAGGAGCTGTCAATTGATGGTGTGAAAAGGCCCGGGCAAGAGCCTCGAGCGGTGAATCTGCCGGAAGAGGGGGAACAGGAGAGGAGCGATATGCAGGTGTCTTCTGAAGAGAAGGAGCGGCGAACGGTCCTGGCCTGGTTGAGCGGGGCCATCGCCGCACTGATCGGAGTCTTTGTCGGGGTTCCGCTCGTCGGCTACACGGTCCTGCCCGCGCTCAAGCGGCGGAAGCCAGACTGGGCGGATGTCGGGCCAGTTGACTCTCTGCCATCAGGAATTCCCAAAGAATTGGATCTCGTGCTGTCCGTGACCGATGGTTGGCAAAAGACAACGATGAAAAAAACAGTCTGGGCCGTCAAGGACGAGGCCGGTGCGATCACGGTCTATTCGTCCATCTGTACCCATTTGGGCTGCGGCTATCGCTGGGAAGCCGACAAGGCGCAGTTCCATTGCCCGTGCCACCATAGTTTCTTCTCCCGGGACGGCACGGTCTTGGCGGGGCCTGCCCCTCGGCCGCTCGATACCCTGCCAGTCAAGATCGAGGCCGGAAGGCTCTTTGTGACCTACAAGGAATTCAAGGCAGGGACCTCGTCGAAGATTGAGTTGTGAGTGACCTCATGGCGAACGACCCCATCAGGACCCGACTCTATCGTTGGCTGGATGAGCGGTTGAAGCTGGCCCCGGTGCGAATCGCGCTGCTGGACGAACCGATTCCCGGCGGGGCCAGCTGGATCTACGTCTTCGGCAGCATCACGCTGTTCTTTTTCCTGCTCCAGATGCTCACCGGGATGTTCCTAGCGCTGCACTACTCCTCGTCCACCGAGCATGCGCATGAGAGTATCCGGTACATCATGCAGGAGGTCCCGTTCGGCCAATACATCCGCGGTCTGCATCACTGGGGAGCCAGCGCAATGATGGTGGCCATCGGTCTGCACATGCTCCAGACCTTCTTGTACGGCGCGTATAAGCGGCCCCGGGAAATGATGTGGCTCGTGGGGGTGTTGCTGTTTCTTCTCACGCTCGCGTTTGGCTTCAGCGGCTATCTGCTCCCCTGGGATCAGCGCGCCTACTGGGCGACCCAGGTGGGGATCAACATCGTCGGGACCATCCCGGTTGTCGGCGACCTCCTGGTCCGGATTATTCGCGGCGGACAGAACCTGGGAGCGATGACCTTGACCCGCTTTTACGCTCTCCACACGCTCTTTCTGCCCTGGCTGCTGATGGGCCTCATCGCGGTGCATCTCTTCATCCTTCGACGTGTCGGGGCGGCGGGACCCTGGGATGAGGCTCGCGCCTCGGCCTACGCCGAACCGTTCTGGCCGAAGCAGGTAGCGATGGACGCGGTGGCCATCGGGGTCGCCTTCCTCGTGGTCGTCGTGCTCGCGATCACGGTCCCGGCTCCATTGAGTGATCCGGCCAATCCTTCCGATACGAGTTTCACACCGGTTCCCGAGTGGTATTTCCTTTTCTACTACCAGTTCCTGAAATACGTGAAAGGTCCCTGGGAGATTGTTGGCACAGTGGTGTTGCCGCTGCTGTTCTACCTCACGCTGTTTCTCCTGCCGTGGTTGGACCGGCGTCCGGAACGGCGGCCGTTTTCCCGCCGCGTGGTCGTTGGAGCCGGAGCCGTTTTTCTTGTGATGGTCTTGACCCTGCTTACCATCTCGCTGCGGGAGGTGGCCTCGCTCCCGGTCACGAGCCCTTCGGTGCTCCGAGGGAAGGCTCTCTATCAGGACCTGGATTGTGCGGCCTGCCATCGTGTGCACGGGACCGGAGAGGCCGGCAGTCCGGATCTCTCCTATGTGGGGGACACCCGTGATCGAAGCTGGCTCATCCAGCATTTCAAGGATCCGAAATCGGTGGTTCCAGGCTCCGAGATGCCAGCGTATCGATTGAGTGAGCAGGAGATGAATGATCTGACCGACTTCATGCTGACTCTGAAGCAGTGACTATTTCCTGGTGGCGACAAGGAGACGTGAACAATGAGCATCAAATTACATCGGACGACAAAATGGCACGATCAGGCCGCGGTCTTTGGAGCCGGAGTGATCCTGGCGGGTTGCTTCATGGCGCTGCAGGCTCTCGCGGCAGGTGATTCCATACCGCCCGAATACGAGGCCAAGATCATGCCGGCTGGCTGGCGGGACGACCCGCAGGTGCTCCCAGCCGGCAAACGGATCTATGAAGGGCGGCTCGATCCGGACGTGAACTGCGCTGGGTGTCATGGGACGGATGGGAAGCCCACCCGCAAGGGGCGTGGAGCCCTGGATTTGACCGATCCAGCCATAACTGGAAAGGATTCGGACGGCCGTTGGTTCTGGCGTGTATCGGAAGGAGTTCCCCGGACCAAGATGCAGGGATATAAGGACAAGTTGACTGAGGAGCAGCGGTGGCAAGTGCTGGCCTATGTGCGAAGCTTCGCTCGGAAATAACCGTCGCGGCGGGTCTCTGGTACGGAAGTCCGATGACGTGGGCGTTCATTGGTAGCAAGAACATGAACACGGTTGACGATCGGCGTGTCAACAGGGAGGGATCGTGAAGCCGACACCATCGCTGCTTCGGACGGGAGCCCTCTGCGCCTTCCTCGCCATCGTGGCCTTCTTTCTGCTGACCGAGCACCGGGCGCACCTTTTCGGCGTCGTGCCCTATCTGTTGCTGCTCGCCTGTCCCTTGCTCCATCTGTTCCTGCACCGGGGGCATGGTCACGAAGAAGGGCCTCGGTCAGCAGGGAGCCGTCCTGAATCTTCGAAGAGGTCGTAAGGTCAGCCGATGGAACATGAAAGTGCCTATGGGCTGTGGTCGTTGGTGATCCTCAACATTGTGGTGTTTCTGATGTTTGCCTTCAGTTTCACCCGACCCCGCACGGCGCGTGATTGGCGATCGTATGGTGCGTTCTCGGCTTTTGTGGTGGCGTTTTTCGTAGAAATGTACGGCTTTCCGTTCACGATGTATCTGCTGGCCGGCTGGCTCGGCAGCTATGCGCCCGGGGTGAACCTCTGGTCCCATGAGGCCGGGCATCTCTGGCATACGCTCTTGGGGTTGAAAGGCAATCCGCACTTTGATCCCCTCCATCTCCTGAGCGCCGTGCTCGTGCTCGGCGGGTTCCTGTTGCTGTCATCCGCCTGGGAGGTGCTGTACAAGGCCCAACGGACCCATACGCTCGCGACCACTGGGCCTTATGCGTATCTGCGACACCCGCAGTACGCGGCGCTCATGCTGATCATGGTGGGGTTTCTGCTCCAATGGCCGACGATTCCGACACTGCTGATGTTTCCAGTGCTCGTCGCGATGTATGTGCGGCTTGCGCGCAACGAGGAGCAGGAGGCCCTCGGGCAATTCGGCGCCGACTATG
Source organism: uncultured Nitrospira sp. (assembly GCA_964552455.1). GTDB lineage: Bacteria > Nitrospirota > Nitrospiria > Nitrospirales > Nitrospiraceae > VGXG01. Next base: position 15,090 of record CAZKHY010000057.1, on the reverse strand, counting down.
CGCACTATGCAGCCCGCACCCCGGCCTTCATCCCTCGTGTCCCGAAAGCACCACGGGATTCGTTACTATGACACGGGGAGAGAGGCAATGAGTGTCGCGTCATCCCGCTTCGTGATCGAGTGGTGAAAGCTAGGCAGACGACGAGCGCGGAAAGGAGGACGCGATGGGCAGACGGATCTTCTGCATTAGCCTGGTGATGGCGATGATGACTCTTCTCGCTGTCCTGATGCCGCCTCGACGGGCGACCGCCATTCCGGCATTTTCGCGGGAACACGGACTGAGGTGTAACGACTGCCACGCGCCCTTTCCGCTCTTGAACGAATTCGGGATGGAGTTCAAACAGCGCGGGTTCCGTCTCCCCGCGCAGGAGGGCAAGTATGCCTGGGAACTCAAGAGTCTACCGGTGTCGGTGATCGGGACGATGCAGTACGTCAACGCGCATCGGGATGACCCGGTCACCAAGGCCCGCTTGTCCACGAAGAGCAAAGCTGAGATCGAGGAAGTCGAGCTGATGGCAGCCGGCACCGCTGCGCCGAAGGTTGGGTTTCTGGCCGAGTTCTCTCAGGAGGTCGCGGAGGGTGGGAAGTTTGGCACCGAGCAGATCTGGATGCAGTTCAGCGATCTGCTGCCGGCCAGTGTGCTCAACGTGCGGGCCGGGCGGATGCTGAACGAGCAGTACTATCTGTCACAGAAGCGGCGCCTGCCCTTCCAGCGGTACCTGGCTCCGGTGACGTTCAATGTGACGGGAGCCGAGGCGAACGGGTTCTGGTCAGGGTTCCGGTACGCCGCCGGGATCGTGAACGACGAACGGGAGGAAGGCACGAACCCCTCCGCCGTTAACCAGAACACGAAGCTCCAGGGTTTCTACGCTTGGGGCAACTACACCTTGCGGGACCACATCGTTGGGATTCGTTATATCAATACGAAGGCGAACTCCAACTACCCTTCCCCGATCATTGACGGTCGGACGCGCCAGCAATTAGACGTCACGCTAAACCTTCGGTTTGACCGCGCCCAAGTCCTGCTGGGGTACTATCACAACTGGGACATTGGTGGAGTCAATGGGCAAGACCGAAGGAATTACCTGGCCGAGGGCATCCTGGAAGTGATTCCCGAGAAGCTGTTCGTGGACGCCCGCTACGAGATGCAGGACACCGGGAGCATCGTCGGCAGCCCGAACAATCCGGCGACGGCGAACGGAACGCTCGTGACCGGCCATCTCTCTTACTACGTGGTCGAGAATGTGCGCGTGGCGGCAGAGTTTGCCAAAGTGCGGGGAGAAGGCCTGAACGTACTCGCGATCGGGGAACCCAATGGCGTGGCATCGGCAAGCGAGGAACGGTACCTGCTCGGCATCCACTTTGCCTTCTAGCGACGAACCATCGATTTACGCATGTTTACGTATGAGAGCTGGAAGGCGCTTAGAACCGGTCAAGCAGCTCCTGGCGCTTCCGCTGGTAGTCCTGGTCGGTGATCAGGCCCCGCTCTCGCCAGGTTTTGAGGGTCTGAAGCTTCTCTTCGATCGCTGCGGTTTGGTCGTTCGACGAGCCCCGGCTGTCAGGAGCTTGTTGTCGGGATGCCGAGGACGTCGCCAGAAGGGCTTTGTAGGTGATCGCCAGGGCGGGTAAGGAGCGGGTATGCGGCAGGGGTGACAAGGGTTCGGCGGTCTGCAGAAGGCTCTGGTGAGGGCCGGGCACAAAGGAGAACGCCCCTTCTCGCAACGGAGTCAAGGGAGCGTCTCTCAGACGCTCCATTTTCCTGGCGGTCGTGACGGGCACTCGAACATTGGTCAGCAGCACATAGAGGAGGTCCCCGCGAAGAAACAGGCCGCCGGACGTGATCTCGGAGAGCCCGTCTTCCCGTCCGCGGCTCACCAGAAAGGTGATCATTTCCTGTGGGTGCGCTTTGGCCAGGGCGCTGGCGAGGGGCCGGGCCAGCAACGCTACGTTGCCTTCGGTAAAGGCCCGTTCCGCTGTCGGGTCTTGCCGCAGGACATAGTAGCTGAAGAAGGAGACTTCCCGCCGAATCGTCACAGATTGAAGAAGAGCCGACAGCTCTCCTTCTGTGAAGGTGGCGGGTCGGGGAGCGGGTTCCAACTGGCTGTTCTCGTCGGTGAAGGAGCTCTCGAGTCGCACCAGCACTGCTGGATCATTGGAGATCGTTCGCTCAAGCGTGAACGGACCCGCACAGCCGCTAACAAGTGCGGGCATCAACACCATGAGAAACCGTCCGGCTTGCATCTCTGGTCTCCTGTCTCCTGATCGAAGCGAGATTATAGGCACGGCCAGCCAGGCAGAGCAAGCTGATCGAACCACGCCCTCAAGACGAAGAGAAGGGTCACGTGGCCATATGACGCGTGAATCGCTCAGGACAATGAGGAAGCCGCTATGACGCCCGGAAAAGAAATGGATCGCGTGTGCGGGATGCGGGTTGACGAGAAGCGCGCCCCGTTTCAAAGCCTCTTCCGAGGGGTGACCTATTATTTTTGCTCGAAGACATGCAAGGATCACTTCGATCACGATCCGGAATTCTACAGGCACCGCTTTGAAGGTCAAACGCCTTCACCGAAGCCGTTTCGCACGATTGTGGCGGATTGTCGGGACATTGTCGTGCGAACGCCGCATCCCCGGTATCTCACCCCTTTGTACTTGGTTCGCCGAATCCTCTCAGATTGCGCGCGGTATGCATCACCCGCCGTGAAAGTCGTCGCCGCACTGGTGGTCGCGGTTCCCATTCTGACCGTTCTTGCGCTGAGTGTCGCGCTCTACCGACATCACCAGGCCGCCACTGTCAGCGAGCGGCGGATGGCGGAGCTGATCAGCCAACTGGAGACCGGTCGCCTCACACGGGAGGAAATGGAGCGGCGCATTGAGCGGGAACGTAAGACCAGTGAGAAGCTGCGGCACCAGCAGGAAGAATTGGTTGCGACTCTGACAGACACATTAAAAAAGCGGGAGACAGCTCGTGAGTCTCAGCAGGAGATCCGAACGCTCCGCCAGCAACTGGCCGCCATCCAGCAAGCCCACAGCTTTGCGGAAGACGTGGTCCGCCGCTTTGAAAGCGGCGTGGGTTTGCTCCAGGGGGGCTATGGGTTCAGGGAAAAGGGAACGGGTCGCTTTCTGCGGTACCAGGGCTTTGATCAACTCGGCAATCCCCTTGTGGACAAAGACGGCAACGCGTTGGTGACGGTGGAGGGGACAGCTCCTCCGGTCGTGATTTACTATGCGGGATCGGCCTTCCTTGTCGAGAAGACGGGCACCATCATCACGAATCGGCACCTGGTCCGGATGTGGGAATCATTTGAGCCGACTCAACAGGTCTTCGCGGCAGGCTTTGATCCCGAACTGACCATGTTGAGGCTCTTTTTTCCCGGTGAGACGGTCCCCTACAACCTCAGCCTGGTCGCTGTCTCCGACCGAATCGACCTTGCCATTCTCCATACCGATCGTGTGCCGGTGGAAGCCGCCTCGCTTCCGTTGGCAGCTGTTGATGAGAAAGTCCAGGTGGGAGAGGCGGTTGTGCTGCTGAGCTATCCCGGCACGTTCGATACGCTCCTGGCGCGCGTGCCACATGCCGCCAGCAAGGAGATCCTCGCTGCGGCCGGCGGGCATCCAGTCAGATTGGCCGAAGAGGTGGCAAGGCGGCGATTGATCCGGCCGCTTGTCACGCAAGGACACGTCTCGAATGTGTCACCTGTCGTCATGACATATGATGCCGCATCGGCGAGCGGAGCCAGCGGCGGCGCGGTTCTGAATAGCGCCGGTCGGGTGATCGCCGTAAACTACGCCGTATTGCAACGAGTCGAGGGGGTGCACCTCGCCGTGCCAATCCGCTTTGCCAAGGAGTTATTAGTTACCACTCAACGATCATCAGAGTGACGGAAGAGGCAGGTAAGCAAGGCAACTGGCTCGATGTCTGAGAGGTTCGTGCGCATTCTATTCTCTGTGGCTGCCTCGCCTGACTCTAAGAACGCGGTACAGACAGTTCGACACTTTGCCGAGGGAGAAAACATTGCTTTTACCACCGAGGCGGAAGGAGGCAGGTACCATGACACAGAAGAAAGAGATGGATCGGGTATGCGGGATGTGGGTTGAGATTCAGGGCGCCCAGCTGACCAGTGTCTACAAGAGAGAGATGTATTACTTCTGTAGTCAAGGGTGCAAAGAGCAGTTTGACCGGGACCCCGAACGGTTTATGGTGGGGTTCGAGGGGCGGAAGCCCTGAGAGACCTCAGCAACTCTCGGTCCGGATGATAATCGACATGCCCTGAGGCTACGCTCAAGGCTGCTCGAAGTTCAACATATGGGTTGGAAAAGGAATCTCGTCTCTTCTCGGAGTCAGAGCTTTATTGCAAGTACTTCAATACGATGTGTGCTTTGCTGAGACAATCCGACGTGATGGGTAGGACCCGATGATGGAAAACCTGATGGATGGCGGCATGCAGACCCGGATGGTCTTCAAGATGATCGTGTCGTTTCTGGTCATTCTGGCCCTCGTGCTGATGGTCGCCTGGGGCGTTCAGTGGGCCGTGAGGGCTGGGCTCGGGCGGACAGAGGACTCGGCTCTGAAGATTCTCAAGAAACGATATGCCCGCGGCGAAATTAGCAAGGAAGAGTATGAAGAAAAGAAACGGGACATTTCTTAAAGCGTGCCAGTCATGGCAGGTTCTCGGCACAGCGTAAACTCTCTCTATTTCTCCATCGGCGATTACCTGGCCGGCGCGCTGACGGGGGCTCTGACGGCCCTGGCGGTACGGGCCGTCGTGGGTCCGGAATGGGACATGGTCGTCGCCATGCTGGTCGGCACGACCCTCGGCATGAGCGTGCACCTCCTGCTGCTCCTCGTCCTGGTTCCGCTGCTGGGGGACTTCGAAGTGATGATGCCCGGAGCCGTGATCGGGATGTACGGGGGGATGCTGTTCGGCATGAGGGACTCGATGCAACAGGCCTCTATCTCGCTTGGCGCGGCGCTCGCCGTCGGCGTCCTGTGGGGGCTCCTCGTCGTGCTGGCCGTGCGCTGGTGGGACCGCCAGCTCAAGGGTGAAGTGTTCAACGCGCCGGAGGCCGGCCCGCGCTCGGAAGGGCGCTGATGTCCATTGCGGCGAGAGAGAAATGGGATCGGGCCAGCGCCACGTATGACCTGTTAACCCGCGCGCAGGACCGGCGACACGGCCCTGCGAAGGCACGGCTGTTCGCCAAGATTCGAGGCAGAACGCTGCTGGTGGCGGTCGGCACGGGCAACGACCTGAAGCACCTGCCGCCGGGAAGCGATCTGGTGGCCATTGATATCAGCCCACAAATGATCGCACAAGCCCGAACCAAAGCCGGGCCGCATGGCGGGACGATCGCGTTGACGCTCACGGATACCGAACGTCTGGCGTTTGCGGACGAGAGTTTCGACACGGTCGTCACGGTCTGCACCTTCTGTTCGGTCCCGAATCCCGTGCGGGGCCTCAGAGAAATTCACCGCGTGTTGAAGCCCGGCGGGCAGTTGCTGATGTTCGAGCACGTGCGGAGCAAAATCGGCCCGTTCGCGTTCCTTCTCGACCTCATGACCGGAGTCACGCGCCGGTTTGGCCCCGATCTGAACCGCGACACGGTGGGGAACGTCCGGCTGGCGGGCTTTCGCCTTCGCAGGGAAGAGAATGTCTATCTGGATATCATGAAAATCATCGAAGCAGTGAAGTGAGAAATACCAGGCGACACTGTCCGCGATGAGAGGCATCAAGTCAATGGAATGAGTTATCCATGAAAAGAAACATCAATGAAAAAGAGCATCGAAATGTCTACACGAATCATGCCTAGGCCTGCGGGGCGGCAAGTCATCCTTTCCGTCATGTTTGTCCTGACAGCAGGCTGCATGATGCCCATGATGGGCATGCATGGCCATCACGAACAAGAGGACTCCAGATCTGAGGACGAGCAGCGGACAGAGGCCCTCCTCACAACCCTTCGGAGGGTCGAGGAGTTGGTCTCCACCCAGCGGATCCTGGCTGGCCAGTTGCCCGAGGGCTCAGAGAAACGGGAGATGCTTGATCGGCTCGACCGGATGAAGGGCGAGATTCATGAAATGGCTGAGTCCTGGGGGTCCAAGGCAAAGGCATCGCAGGGCAGGGGACGAGGTGGACACTGAGTGGTTACGACAGTGGATTCATTCGATGTTATGTCCAGCCTGGTCACCGGCCGGACGCAACTGCGGGGAGTGAACGATGAATACCGTGAAGGATCCCGTCTGCGGAATGATGGTCCCTGTTGGGCAGGGATTCTCTGCCTCTTATCAAGAACGATCATTCACATTCTGTTCTGAGCTGTGCAAGCGCACCTTTCTGGCTGATCCGGAGAAATACGCCGGCACCAGAACCGGCGTGGCTGAACAAGCCGGAGTCACCCGCCGAATCGCCTATTTCTCTATGGAGGTAGGAGTCGAGTCAGCAATGCCGACGTATAGTGGCGGGTTGGGCGTCCTGGCGGGCGATACGCTGAAGTCCTCTGCCGATCTCAAGATTCCAATCGCGGCTGTGTCGCTGCTCTACAGACGAGGGTATTTTGACCAGCGGTTAGACGAATGGGGTAATCAGCAGGAACAACCGGTTTCATGGGACCCCTCACAGTATGCCCGCCCGCTCCCGGCGAAGGTTCAGGTAACCATCGAAGGCCGAGCGGTGGTCGTTCGCGCCTGGCAATATGACATCCTCGGCTCAAGCAGGCACGTAGTCCCCTTGCTGCTGCTCGATACCAACTTAGAGGAGAATCTCCCACAGGACCGGGACATCACCGCGATGCTCTACGGCGGCGATGAACGCTACCGCCTCGCCCAGGAAATGGTCCTCGGTTTTGGTGGCATCCGGATGCTGCGCGCGCTCGGATACACCCAAATCGAGCGGTTCCATATGAACGAAGGCCATGCCGCGTTCCTGGTGCTCGAACTGTTGCGGGAACGGGGGACTGGGGGGACGGCAACGTGGGATTTCAACGAGGTCCGGACTCGATGCATCTTCACCACCCATACGCCGGTTCCGGCAGGTCATGACCAGTTCTCTTACGAGTTGGTCAAGCAAGTATTAGGGGAACCGGTCCCGCTCGAAGTGATCCAGATGTTGGGCGGCGCGGACCGACTGAACATGACCCGCCTCGCCCTGAACATGAGCCACTACGTGAACGGCGTCGCCAAGAAACACGGGGAAGTCTCACAGGAACTGTTCCCTGGCTATCCGATTGATTCCGTCACGAACGGGGTGCACTCAGCGACCTGGACGTGTGACAGCGTCAAGACACTCTTCGATCGGCACATTCCGGGATGGCGGAACGATCCCTTCTCGCTCCGGCACACGATCAGCATCCCGAAGCAGGAAATCTGGAATGCGCATGTTGAAGCCAAGATGCGGCTCATCGAGGAAGTGAATCGGAGAACCCAGACGTCTTTCAGCCCGGACGCGCTGACAATTGGGTTTGCCCGGCGGGCAACGCAATATAAGCGGGCCGATTTGATCTTGTCCGACCCTGGCCAGTTGGTCCAGATCACCCGAAGTGTGGGACCGGTGCAGCTCATCTTCGCGGGGAAAGCCCACCCGCGCGACAGCGGTGGGAAAGATCTCATCAGAAGAGTCAGCCATGTCGCACGGCAGCTCAAGAACGAGGTCGCGATCGCCTATCTGGAGAATTACGACATGGCGTTGGGCCAGCTCATGACTTCGGGAGCGGACTTGTGGCTGAACACACCACAACGCCCGCTGGAGGCCTCGGGCACCTCAGGGATGAAAGCCGCGCACAATGGTGTGCCCAGCTTGAGTGTCCTTGATGGCTGGTGGATCGAAGGGCATATCGAGGGTGTCACAGGGTGGTCCATTGGAGTCCACCCGGCGACTGGGTCAAGACCGCAAGGGGGAGAGGCGCAGGAGACCCAGGATCTGTATCAGAAACTGCGCACGGTCATCGTCCCCCTCTTTTATGGCGATCGAGAGCGATGGATCGAGATCATGCGTCAGGCGATCGCCTTCAATGCCTCCTTTTTTAATACGCATCGCATGGTCCAGCAATACGCAGCCAACGCATACGTGTAAGTGGGGTTGACTCGCGGGGGACTAGAGACCGATGTGACCTTCGTAACGACTTCTGCAGAAGTCTTAGGTGGTTCGCAAAAGGAGGGGACTGGCATGAAACGCTTCATCTTACTAACTGGACTGGCTCTCACTGTGACCAGTCTAGGCTTGGCTGGAGCTGGGCTTGCTGAGGAAGGGGGCAATCACGAACAGGAGATGTGCGCAAAGTGCGCACCTGGTGGCATGATGGGTGAGCGGCCGATGAAGGAACACGAGATGATGCGCTCTATGATGGAGCGCATGATGGGGAGGGGAGAACCCCATGGGCGTATGTCTCTTTCCTTCCCTGAGATCAAAGAGGAACTAAAGCTTACCAAGGAACAGATCGAGGCACTGAAGCCCATCGAAACTGAGTACCGGAAAGTCACCATCAAGAAGACGGCCGATATTCGGGTGGCCGAGATAGAGCTGGCCGCACTGCTGGATCAAAAGAAGCCCGACCAAGCCGGACTCAAGAAAAAGGTCAGCGAAATGGGCGCACTGCAGACCGAACTCATGATGTATCGCATCGAAGCCCTGCTCAAACTGCGGGAGGTCCTCAATGAAGAACAACACGAGCGGTTCAAGGCCCTATTAAGGCAACGCATGGAACACTTTGGGGAGCGTGGTCCGATGCATGGGCAAGGTGGCATGATGGGTGAAGGAGTCCGATAACCGCATCGGGGCCCAGTGGTTTGGGGTACTGAAGCAGCTCATCCATCGGCATGTCGGTGCAAAAGGAGATCAGCGTCGTGAACACACGGGCGGCATGAACTCAAGCAGAAGAAGCCGTGACAATACGATCACGCTGACCACGTTGGAAGAGGGGTTTTCACCTGGCCTGGCCGGCGTGCCAGCGGCCAGATCAAAGATCAGTTGCGTGGACGGTCAGGCAGGGTTGTTGGATATCGGGGTATCCGCATTGAAGACCTCGCCACCCAGAGCACCTTTTTGGAGAGCACCTACCTGTTGCTCTATGATCGATTGCCCACCCAAGCCCAACTCGACCAGTTCACGGCCGATGTGGTCACATGTCTGGGCATGCAGAGCTGCCAGGCGGAAGGTAGCCCAATCATTAGCTCTTCAGTGACTACTCCGATGACGCTAACTCATCAGCCGAGTCCCAGGATTCTGACGGTTAATGCAGGCTCCTCGAGCATCAAGTTCGCGCTGTTTCGTGCGGGAACCCCTTTAGCTCGACTTTGGTCAGGCCGGGTCGAGCGGATCGGCTTGCCGGACAGCGTGCTGACGATCGCGGAAACCGCGACCGGACGAACCGAGCGCCGCCCGATCCAGGCTCCCGATCATGGTTCCTGCGTCGGCCCGTTGACGCAATGGCTGGAACAGCAGGTCAATGTCCCCAAGGTGGCGGCCATCGGTCATCGTATCGTCCATGGCGGACCGCGCTACAGCCAGCCGCAGCGAGTCACCCCGGAAGTGTTGGTGGAGCTGCGGAAACTCAGCACGTATGATCCGGAGCATCTGCCGGCCGAACTCAGCTTGATCGAGGCCTTGAGCGGACGTTATCCCCATGCGTTCCAAGTCGTGTGTTTCGACACGGCCTTTCACCACGACATGCCGCGCGTGGCCCGCCTGCTCGCGATCCCTCGACGTTACGTGGAGACGGGAGTCCGACGCTACGGATTCCACGGCCTGTCCTATGTATTCCTGATGAAAGAGTTGGCGCGGATCGGCGGGGCAGAGGCCGCCGGCCGGGTGATCCTCGCTCACCTTGGAAACGGAGCGAGTCTGGCGGCCGTCCGAGGAGGACAGCCGATCGATACAACGATGGGCTTCACGCCGGCGTCCGGTCTGCCGATGAGCACGCGTTCCGGCGATCTCGACCCAGGGCTTGTCTTGTACCTGGCCAAGACAGAGGGAATGAGCGTGGAGCAATTCCATGCGATGGTCAACAGAGGGTCGGGACTGCTCGGCGTTTCGGAAACCAGTTCGGATCTGCGCGACCTGCTGGCTTGTGAGCACGTCGATCCGCGCGCGGCCGACGCGATCGCGCTGTTTTGTTATCAGGCGAAGAAAGCGATCGGCGGGCTCGCCGCGGCGCTGGGCGGACTGGACATGCTGGTATTTACCGGCGGCATCGGCGAACATTCGCCTGTCATGCGCGCTCGCATCTGTGACGGCTTGGACTTTCTGGGCATCGCATTGGATGGCGCCCGTAACGGCGTCGGCGATCCGATCATCTCGAAACCGGGAAGCCGGGTCACGGTGCGTGTCATCCCTACCGACGAAGAAATCGAGATCGCTCAGACAATCTATGAGCTGCTGCCTTCCGCTGGAATGTCGTCAACCTGAACGAGGAGCCCATGAACACGACAATGCGCGCGAAAAAACCGCTCAGTTCCGAGTTGTTGCGCAAGATGGATGCCTATTGGCGCGCGGCCAATTATCTCTCGGTCGGACAAATCTATCTGTACGACAATCCTCTGCTCAAGAAGCCGCTGAAGCGCGAGCATATCAAACCCCGCCTACTCGGGCATTGGGGCACGACGCCAGGCTTGAACTTCATCTACGTCCACTTGAATCGCATCATCCGGGAACGCGACTTGAACATGATTTACATCGCGGGACCGGGCCACGGCGGACCGGGACTCGTGGCGAACACCTACCTCGAAGGAACCTACAGCGAAATCTACCCGAACGTCTCGCAGGACGAAGAGGGAATGAAGCGCCTGTTCAAGCAATTCTCTTTTCCAGGTGGCATCCCCAGCCACGTGGCGCCGGAGACGCCGGGGTCCATCCACGAGGGCGGCGAGCTGGGGTACGCGCTGCTCCACGCGTACGGCGCGGTATTCGACAATCCCGATCAGATCGCCGCCTGCGTGATCGGCGACGGCGAAGCCGAGACCGGTCCGTTGGCGACCAGTTGGCATTCCAACAAATTTCTGAATCCGGTCCGCGACGGCGCGGTCCTGCCGATTCTCCACTTGAACGGGTACAAGATCGCCGGGCCCACGGTCCTAGCACGTCTCCCCCAGGACGAACTGGAATCACTGTTTATCGGGTACGGCTACACGCCATACGTTGTCGAGGGGGATAAGCCTGTGAAGATGCATCAGTTGATGGCTGCCACCCTGGATAGGATCATTGCCGAGATCAAAAAGATTCAGCGCAAAGCACGGACGAGGGGATTCAAAGAACGGCCACGATGGCCGATGATCATTCTCCGCACCCCCAAGGGCTGGACGGGACCCAAGGAAGTGGACGGCAAGCCGGTGGAAAATACATTCCGGGCCCATCAGGTTCCGATAGGCGAGATGGACAAACCCAGCCATATCAAAATCCTCGAGAAGTGGATGAAGAGTTACAAACCTGAGGAACTGTTCACCGAAGCTGGCACGTTTATCAGGGAACTCGCAGAATTGGCGCCGGCAGGCACGCTCCGCATGAGCTCCAATCCGCATGCCAACGGGGGGCTCCTGCTGTGCGATCTACGGATGCCGGACTTTCGGGATTATGCAGTAAAGGTTCCGAAGCCAGGCATTGTTGAAGAGGAAGCTACTCGTGTTCAAGGCCGGTTCATCCGCGATGTCCTCAAGCTGAATCCACGGAACTTTCGTATCTTTGGACCCGATGAGACAGCGTCCAATCGCTGGACCGCGGTATTTGAAGTGGATAAGCGCTGCTCAACGGCAGCCGTGCTCAAGACCGATGACCATGTCTCGCCTGATGGCCGTGTGATGGAAGTGTTGAGCGAACATCTGTGCCAAGGGTGGCTGGAAGGCTATCTCCTAACGGGCCGACACGGGTTTTTTAATTGCTATGAAGCCTTCATCCATATTGTCGATTCAATGTTTAATCAGCATGCCAAGTGGCTGAAGACGACGCGCCGCATTCCCTGGCGGCGGCCGATCGCTTCGCTGAACTATCTGCTGACGTCCCATGTCTGGCGGCAAGACCACAATGGCTTCAGCCATCAAGACCCAGGATTCATTGACCACGTGGCAAACAAAAAAGCCGAGGTGATCCGCATTTATCTGCCGCCCGATACCAACACACTGTTGTCCATCACCGACCACTGTCTGCGAAGCCGCCACTATGTCAATGTCATCATCGCCGGCAAGCAACCGGCGCTACAGTGGCTGGACATGGATGCGGCCATCAGGCACTTCGCGGCAGGCGTAAGCATCTGGGATTGGGCCAGCAACGACCAAAGTGGTGAACCCGATGTAGTCATGGCGTGCTGTGGTGATGTCCCCACACTCGAAACACTCGCGGCAGTGAGCATCCTCCGCGAACATCTCCCGCGATTGAAAATGCGCGTCGTCAACGTGCTGGATCTGATGAAGCTCCAGCCGAAGAGTGAGCATCCGCACGGTCTGAGTGACAAGGAATTCGACTCCCTTTTCACGGTGGACAAACCGATCATATTTGCTTTCCATGGATATCCGTGGCTGATCCATCGGCTCACTTACCGCCGCACCAACCATAAGAATCTCCATGTGCGGGGGTATAAGGAAGAGGGTACCACCACGACGCCGTTCGACATGGTGGTGCTGAATGATCTCGACCGATTCCATTTGGCAGACGATGTAATCGACCGCCTGCCACAATTAGGCTCCCGCTGCGCCTATTTGAAGCAAGCCCTCCACGAAAAGCTGATAGAGCATAAACAGTACATCTGCAAGCACGGGGATGACCAGCCGGAAATCCGCAACTGGAGATGGCGGGGATCGACCAAGTGATCCCGCCCCAATGGTATCGAGTTGATTCATTTGGATAAATGATGGCTTTGAACCCAAAGGTTAGGAAATTCCGGATTCCATATCTTCCCCATATCTGACTGCGCCACCCAAATGTTTTTGTTGTCGCCCCCGGCATTGGCCAACCGGCTCTCACCTGCGAGGCGCACCGCTCGCGCCAGCGAGGCTGTCACTCCCGCCGCTTCTTCCTCTGCGGCACGCCGGCGACGGCCTCTCCCGGTTGTTTCCTCCATGAAATGCGCGTTGGCTCTCCTGCCCCGGTGAGAGAGCCAACGCCATTTCACACAAGGAGGAAACATGATGGCGACTAACAAAAAACCAGCGACCATGCTTCGATGCAGCCACATCAAAGCAACGATCTGGCAGAACGCCGGCGAGAATGGTCCGTTCTACTCGGCTACCTTTTCTCGCACGTTCAAGGACCGGTCCGGCGCCTGGCGCAATGCCGCCTCCTTCGGTCTTCATGACCTAGAGGCGCTGATGAACGTGGCGCTTGAGGCCAAGGAGTGGATGTCCGCTCACACCTTCACGCGCTGACCTTTTCACTGGGAAGCCTCCGGCCATCGGGGGCTTCCCTCCCCCTTCCGTTCCCCTTCGTGATCCAGCCTGTGACGCGTGGACGGCCACCGGCAGAGCCTGGGCTACCCGCCGCCCTTACGTCTTCCATGCTCCTCGTCTCAGTCAGACAATTGAGTCCCGGCCTGTAATCGCTTAGATGGATTCCTTCACCACGACAGCGCATGCCAACTTTGGTGAAAGATTTGCAAAAGTGAGTGCCCTTAAAGTAAGAGGCTAGGAAGCGGACAATTGCTAACGATGTCCGGGAAGGCAACGAAAACAGGATCGCTTGGTAGACGATCCTAGCAGGCCCTTGATGCCGTTCACGCAATCCTGCAGACATGGGCTGGATCAAATGGCGTCCCCGTATGCCCGGGGGTATGACGCCGACTCAGAAGGGAAGAAACTCGACGCGGTTTGCGAACTCCTCAGGTTCGCCGAGGCGAGCGATCAATTCGAGCTGATACACGCACTCGCCAATCGTGATGCCGGATGGATGGGCATAGACGAGTCCGGCGAACGGAATGCCCTCCCGCTGCCGTCGTGTGGCTTCACGGAGCAAATCGCTATCGAATGACACCAGGATACGCCTAAAGCTGGTCGCTCGATCCAATAAAGCTGGATCGGACAGAGTAGCCGATGCGTCGTCTTGGGCGGTCAGCACATCGACACCGCGGAGGCGCAACCCCACCGTGATGGCGCGCGGAATGTGGACATCCGCGTAGAGCAGGATGGACACTACCGACGGTCCTGGGTTCTGAGCCGCGACGCAAAGGGAGAGGGGGGGGTGCCGGCACGCTGGATGTTTGCCTCCTGCAGGGCCTGGGCCTGTTCACGATCCAGGGCCTCACGATGGTCCCAGTAGAAGGCCAAGGCAGAATGAATCTGGCCAAGGGAGAGTCCTGGGTGCTGGAAATGGAGCTCTTCCGGGCTCCATCCATACGCCTGGACCTCAGCGACGAGCTCGATCACTTTGACAGTCGTACCTTCAATGATAGCGACGCCATCGTTTCTTCGTGTGATATGTGGATAGCCGGTTGCTGCGATCCCCATTTGGGCCTCTTGCTTAGGTTTGATGACAAGTAATCCAGTATACCATATTCGTACAATCAGGATAGAGAATCCGATCTCACGAGGGAGCCAGCGGTTCTACATGGTGGTTATAGCTAGGGAGGCCCCACGTCGAGTCGAGAGGAAGGCTTGTCAGCGCGGCTTGACGGTGTCGGCCGCTCCATGGAAGCAGCCTTATCCGCTCATCACGCAATACAGACGCTGTGCCGGAAAATGTGCGAAAATACCCGACAGGAGACCGTACTCGAATGGAAGCAATAGAATTCCTGTAATCGACTAAGTGCCTGATGAGTTGAGAAAAATGGGGAAACCGAGCGTTCAGCCAAGCACTTAAGTAATTTCACCTTTTGGAATTGCCAAGGCGAGGGTCGCGGGTTCAAATCCCGTTTCCCGCTCCAACTTTTCCACCACTTACGATCGTGCACCTTTCCGCAGGCGCCCGATTGTGACTAAATTGTGACTGACGATCGGTCGTCACCCGGTCCAGCACCGCCACACCATCCCGCAAACTCTCCGGCGAAGGTCAGGTTCTCGATCCCGGCCTTCTCCAGCGCTACGTAGAAGGCTCGCGTAAGGTTCCGCTCGCCCCTTATCGTGTCGCAGGAGGTGGGCGGTTTCAAGTTCCAAGTGCAACGGGTGAAGGATGACGCAGCAGCGTGAACA
>CAZKHY010000056.1:0-20837 GCA_964552455.1 uncultured Nitrospira sp. | reverse complement strand
CTTGCTAGAGCCGCCTGCTTCGATCAGATGCAGGCGGAGTGGTTGTTTGCCTCCATACCAACCTTCGGTTGAACCGCTCACTTCGATCACATGTGAGCGGAGGGTTACCTTGCCTCCAGTAGGCTTAGGTTCATGTTTTGGCCGGCGGGTTCGTCGGACAAGTATTGATTCCGAGGAGTTTCCAGGCCGGGCAGAATCCGACTGCGCCGGTCACCAACGCGATGACGCCGACCAAGTAGGCGACCATGGCTCCCGCTGCCGGGAGCTCCGCGAAGTATCCAACCGCGATCAACGCGATGCCCAGGACGATCCGGATCGGCCGTTCGATGCCTCCCACATTGCAGGTCATGGTTGCACCTCCTTGTCAGGTCGCTGAAAAAGGCCCCCAACTTCGTTCTCGGTCGCTCCGCCCCCTCAACGCACTTCTCCGGTACGCCTCGGGGCCTTCGCTCCCTGCGGCCTCGTTGGATGACCTTTTTGAACAACCTGTTTGGTTAGAGATGGTATCATCGTCGCCCATGTCCTTACTGTGCTCTCTACGATCAGCGTCCCAACAGACCCCCCTCCGCTTTCAGCGCGTTGAACATGAACTGGATGGCGACGGCCGCCAGGATCAATCCCATCAGGCGGGTGATGATCCTCTCGGCGATGGGGCTGAGCCAGCGCGCCCCGCGTCCGGCCAACGCCAATGTGATATAGCTTGCCAGACCCACCGCCGTGAGGCAAGCCAATAACACCGCCCGCTGGGCCCAGGTCTTCGCCTGCGCCTCCAGCAGGATGACGGTGGAGATGGCGCCGGGCCCGGCCAGCATGGGCATGGCCAGGGGCGTGATAGCCACGTCTTCCTTGGTGGCTCCCTCCGCCGTCTCCTCGGCCGTCTCCTGCACGGCGGACCGCTGCGCCCGCAGCATGTCCAGCGCCACCAGCAGCAGGACGAGCGCACCCGCGACCTGAAAGGCCGGGAGGGTCACGCCCAGGATCTTGAACAGCGCTTGTCCCAGAAGCGCGAAGCCCGCCAGGATGCCCATGGCCACGAGACAGGCCACCCGCGCCATGCGGAGCCGTTGGGCCACCGTGTCCTGCGCCGTCATCGCGATGAAGGCCGGCACCGCCGCGATGGGGTCCACGATGACGAACAGCGACCCGAACGCGAAGAGGGCGTATTCCGTCAGCTTGACCATAAGGCCTTTGACTTCCGGTCATCCCTGTCTCGCCGCCCTCAGCAGGTCTGCGCGGGGGTCCGGGCGGGGCTGGCGGCCGAGCTGCTCGTACAGCTTCCGGTCCTCTTCCGACAAAGAAGCCGGCATGACGATCTGCAGGGTGAAGAACAGATCCCCGTGCCCGCCCGAGGCGGTGGGGAGCCCCTTCCCCTTGAGGCGGAGCTTGCCCTCCGCGCGGCTGCCGGGCGGCACCTTGACGCGCACCGGATCGGTCAGGGTCGGGGCCAGAACCTCGGCTCCCAGCGCCGCTTCCCAGGGCCAGACCGGCAGGGCCACGTGGATGTCGCTTCCCTGGCGGCGGAAGACCCGGTCCGATTCCACGTGGACCTGGAGGTACAGGTCGCCGGGTTTGCCGCCGTTGATGCCGGGCTGTCCCTTCCCGGCCACGCGCACCCTCGTGCCGTCCTGGACGCCGGCCGGGATCTTCACCTCGATCGTGCGGGTCTCCGTCTTGCTGCCGGCTCCTCCGCAGGCCGTGCAGGGACGGCCCCGCAGCCGGCCGGTTCCGCCGCAGGCGGTGCAGGGAACCGGTTGGGAGAGCTCCAGGCGCCGTGACACGCCGGTCAGGACCTCGCGCAAGGTCAGGCGGACGTCGGTTTCGAGATCCTCGCCTTGCACGGCGAAGCCCCGGAAGCCGGACTCGCTTCCGCGGCGGGACCGGCCGCCGAAGAAGGTCTCGAAGACGTCGCCGAAGTCAAACCCCTCACGCCCCCCGCGGGCAGCGGACTCCGGCCCTCCTCCCATCCCGCCTTGCCAGGCCCCGGCTCCGGCCTGCTGCCGGGCTTTCTCGTAGGCTTCGGCTTCCTGCCAGCGGTGGCCGTAGCGGTCGTATTTCTTGCGGGTCTCCGGATCGCTCAGGACTTCGTGCGCCGCGTTGAGTTCCTTGAATTTCCTTTCCATCTCCGCTTTGCGCGAGCCCGTGTGCAGGTCCGGATGGTACTGGCGGGCCAGCTTGCGGTAGGCTTTTTTGATGTCGTCCTGAGCGGCGGCCCGGGATACCCCGAGGACCTCGTAGTAATCTCGTTCGGAGTTCGCCATCGGGATGACTCAATCCATGGAACGACTGCGGCACGTACGTATGCAGCTTACGGCGTCCGCCCGATCTTTGCAAGGCGGATCGGGTCGGGCGGGTCAGCGCGGGACGTTGGCTTTCGCGCGCGCCATCATCTTGCAGTAGGAGCAGATCTCGGCGGTGGTGGGCTGCCGGCAGACAAGGCAGGGATGGAGGGTGGCCTGGTCCTTCTCGGCCATCGAGGCCTGGGCCGGTTGCTTCTTGGCCTGTTGCTCCAGGAAGCCCCAGTAGAAGGCCTGCTTGGCGCCGGGCGATTCCGTTTCCAGCCGGTTCAGGACTTCCTTGTAGAGGAGCATCTTGGACCCTTTGGCCATGGGGCACTCCTCCACGATGTAATCGATCTTGTTGAGGACCGCGTAGGCCGCGATCTCTCGTTCGGCGAGCCGGTACAGCGGTTTGACCTTCTTGGCGAACCCCTCCACCGACGCGGGCAGGCTGGGGCCCTGCTTGTCGAGGTATTCCTCCTGCCAGTGGAGCACGTTGCCCAGCAGGCGGGCCGCCTCGTCGTCCAGGTTGTGGCCGGTGGCCATGACGTCGTAGTCGTGCTCCACCGCCGCGCGGTTGAATTGATAGCGCTTGATCGTGCCGCAGGCCGAACAGGTCGGGCGGTGGATGAGGTCCGCCAGCTCGCGGATGCCGGCGCCTTCCTCTTCTTGCACCTGGTGGGTCAGGAGCCTGGCCTGGCGGGCCGCGCCGGCCGTGGCGGCAAAGCGCTCCACCTTCTCGCGGGACTGTGCCGAGTAGCCGCCGATGCCGAGGTCGACGTAGAGGGCGTCGGCTTTGTAGCCCAGCTTGAGCAGAATGTCCCAGAGCGCCAGGCTGTCCTTGCCGCCCGAGACCGCCACCAGGACGCGATCTTGCGGCCCGAACATCCGTTCGGACTTGATCGCGCGGACCACCTGGTCGTGGACGAACTCGTTAAAGCAGGCTTTGCAGAAGGCCGCATTGTGGCGCGGCAGCCCGATCACGGCCTTGGTGTGACACTTCTTACAGTTCATGATCGTCTCAAAGTCTGAAAGTCATCAAGTCTGAAAGTCGGCTTGAGGAGCGGACTTGATGACTTTTGACTTTCCGACTTTCTGACTGCCCCCTGAAATCACCGGCCTGATTTCGACCTGATCCTCATCCTTCAACAGTTCGTCTTCGGTCACCAAGTCGTCTCCGCGAATCACGAGGTGGGCCTCCACCACCAGGTTCAAGTCGCGGAGCAGGTCCTTGACGCGCTTGGGGCCTTTGATTTCCAGGAGCCGTTCCGGATGGCTGAGCTGAACTTTCATGGGGCGATGATACGCTGCCCTCAGGTGCGTAGCAAGGGGCTAGGGGCGTTATTCGTGAAGCGCTAAAGACAAACTCGAAGCATAAGTCTCTTTCGCTTCACGAACGACGAGCGACGCTTCACGTGTTTCACAGTTCCGCCTCGCGCAGGAACTTGGCCGACTCCTCCGGGGTCACCGGGTTGATGTAGAAGCCGGTGCCCCATTCGAACCCCGCCACCTGGGTGAGCTTGGGCATGATCTCGATGTGCCAGTGGTAGAAGTCCCCGGTTTTCTCGTGGAGCGGGGAGGTGTGGAGGATGAAATTGTAGGCCGGTTTTGAGAGGACGTGGTTCATCCGCCGCAGGGTCTCCGAGAGAATCCGCGCCAGCAGTTCGAACTGGGTCTTCTGGCTCTCCTCGAAATAGGCCGCGTGCCGCTTGGGGAAGATCCACATCTCGAAGGGGAAGCGGGGAGCGAAGGGGGTGAGGCAGAGAAACTCGTGGTTTTCGGTCACGATGCGGCTGGGGTCTTCCATTTCCTGCCGGATGATGTCGCAGTAGATGCACCGTTCCTTCTGCTGGAAGTGGGTGCGGCAGCCCTCGATCTCGTCCATGACGCTGGTGGGGGTGATCGGCAGCGCGATCAACTGCGAATGGGTATGTTCCAGCGTGGCGCCGGCGGCCTGCCCATGGTTCTTGAAGACGAGGATGTAGCGGAACCGCATGTCCTTTTTGAGGTCCACCATCCGGTCGCGGTAGGCCCAGAGCACGTCTTCGATGCGCTTGGGCGGCAGGTCGGCCAGCAGGTCCTTGTGGTCCGGGGTCTCGATGATCACCTCGTGCGCGCCGATGCCGTTCATGCGGTCGTAGAGGCCGACGCCTTCGCGCCCCAAGTCCCCTTCGATCTGCAGGGCCGGAAACTTGTTCGGTACGACCCGCACCGTCCACCCCGGCATGTTCGGCTCGCCGTGCTGCGGCCGGTAGGCCAGGATCTCCTTGGGGGTCAGCCGCTCCTGGCCGGGACAGAAGGGGCAGAGGCCGGTCGGAGCCGGCCGCACCGGCTCGCTGTAGAAGAAATCGCGCGGCCGGCCGGCCCGTTCGGTCGAGATGATCACCCAGCGTCCCACCACCGGGTCGCGACGTAAGTCGGGCATAGGCACTCCTCATGTTGAATGTTGAATTATGAATGTTGAATGGGATGAAGCACCGCATCAATTCATAATTCATCATTCACAATTCAACATCGCAGTTGTTTACACCTTCCACATCATGGCTTCGAAGTCCCGGTCCGGCACCGTCAGGACCAGCGGATGGTGCCGGGGATACCGTTCGATCTCCAGCCCGTTCTGCGTGACGACGAGACTCATCCTGAACTCCTGCCCGGCCCGGAGCTGCAGCTCCTTGAACGGCACGGCCAGCTCGATCACCTTGTTCCGGCAGATGCTGCCGTAGCGGCCCACTTCCGTGAAGGGCCGGTCCGGCCTGGCGGAGGAGAGGGTGAAGGTGTCGGGGCCCGGCGCGGCCAGGGTGAACCGCAGCTTGTGCGAGGCGGTGTCGGTCAGGATCTGCAGGTCCAGGGCCGCCTCCGGAAGGGCGGCCAACGCCTCCTCGTCCGGGTCGAGGCGCAGGAACAGTTCCTCCAGACTGAAGCCGAACCCGATATAGGTGAAGAGGCGGGTCGATTTCCACATGGCGCCCAGCGGCGGGGAGGGATCGATCGTGCCGGCCCCGTGCCATTCGAAAAACGTCGAGACGAGCCCGTCGATCGTGGGCGAGAGCAGGCTGACCGGGGTGCGCGCCGGATGGGGCTCGGTCAGGCCGATCAAGGGCTCGTTGAGGAAATCCGGGGCCGGCCGACCCGCTCGTTGATACACGTTCCGCAGGTGCATCCGGAAGAGCCGGTCGAATTCCTGCTTGTAATCGGTCTCGAAGTCGTCTCCGTACCACCAGAACCAGTCGCTGCCTTCGGCGGCATAGAGCTCTTCCCAGGCCCCTTGGGCCTGCTCCGCGGAGAGCTCGCTGCCGGTTTCGACCAGCCACGCGCGCGTCTCCCTCAGCAGGTCCCAGCCCCGGTTGTCTTCCTGGTGCCCCAACCAGATCTTGAAGTCGGCGTTGATCCAGGAACCGGAATGCAGATGGTCCAGCCTGGCGCCCGCCGGCAGCGCCTCCAGCGATCGGCTGACCGTGTCGGCCGAGACCTGCAGCCCGTTGACGGAGGCCATGGAACCGGACGAGTCCGGCGTCAGAGCGCGATAGAGCCCCCGCAGAAACTGCTCGCCTCCGTCATAGTAATACTCCCAGGGATTTTCCCCGTCCAGGATGATCGGGACCAGCACCTTGTCTTCCGGCGCCTGCTGGCCGATGTCGGAGATGCGCTGGAGGACGTTCTCGACGGCCGAGTCCGGCGCGGTCTTGGCATAGACAAATCCGAAGGCGTCGGAAATGTCCCGGTCCCGGAAAATGATGGTCAGTTCTTCCCCGGATTGTCCGACCCGATAGGGGCGATAGAGGTCCGCGGCGCGATTCCAGCCGCCCTGCCCGGCCGCCTCAAGCGATCGAGCCAGGACGCCTTCGTCCGTGGCGAGCCACCGGAGGCCTTCCTGCCGGAGCATCGGGACCATCTCGGGACAGACCGAGCCTTCCGACGGCCACAGGCCGGCCGGGGCCCGGCCGAACAGGTCCTTGTGGAGGGCGACGGCGTGATGAATCTGCGCCTGCGCATCGGCCGGCGCGTGGAACCGGGCCGGCAGCGGCGTCTCGGGCCTGGCCCGCCGGGCGAAGTCCGTGTCGATCAGGAGCGGCAGGATCGGATGGTAAAAGGGGCTGGTGGTGAGTTCGATCTGTCCCGCTTCGGCCAGCCTCCGATAGAGGGGGATGATCTCCCCGACGGCCTGCTGCTGAAGCGCCAGCATCTCCTGCTTCTCGTCCTCGGTGAAGTTTCGGTCCTTGCGGCGCAGTTGAGCCAACCGCGGATAGCGGGCGACCGTGCCGTAGCCGAACCAGGCCAGGTTGTGCCAGACCTGTAAGTCCAGCAGGTCCTGCGTCGAGAACTGTCTGGCCAGGCGGTTCAGGTCCTGCCCGCGGATGTCGGTGCCGCGCTTGACCAGCAGTTCATGGTAACGGGGGAACGGGCGCACCATCGTGGCCCAGTTGGCGGCGAAGAAATGGCGGACGAGAAAGGCGCGCTCGGCCTCGGTCAGGTCGGCTGCCGGGCGTCGGGTATAGTCGAGGAACAGATCGCGGACCGACCCGGAGGCCAGTTCCTGGAGCTGGATCAGCAGGGAAGGGGTGAAGTTGAAGGTCGCCTTGACCGAGGGGAACGGTTCCAGAAGGAAGGCCATGTCATAGTAGGCTTTGGAGGCGTGCAGCCGGACCCAGGGCATGGAGGCGGAGCCGGCCACCGGGTCGGTGTAATACGGCTGGTGCATGTGCCAGAGGAAGCAGACCTGGATGGTTTTCATGGTGTGATGGTGCTGTCGTACGAATCGAGTATGTCACAGGGGGCAGAGGGTTTCAACCGGTGGCCCGCAACGGCGAGGAAGATCGGCGAAAGCGACCAATGACAAGCCGCGGCCTACTGGGTATAATGCATTTCGTATGACCGCGGTGAACCCGTCCCCTCCTCAACACGCGCTCGCTCCGCCCGATCAGACTCTCGTGGCCGACACGGTGCGGACCAGGCTCCCGTTTCGCGCCGAGCTGACCAAGCTGAGCCCCCTCGCCGGCGATGCCTCGAACCGGCGTTACTTCCGCCTGGAACTGTCCGGCGGCCCGCCCCGGACGCTGGTCCTGATGCAGCTCGCGGCGCCGGAGGCCTTCAAGCAATCGGAAGAGGCGGTCAGCGGAGCCCAGCCGGTCACGGAGCTGCCCTTCGTGAACGTGTTGCACCATCTGGTCAAGGCCGGCGTGGCCGTGCCGGCCTTGCATTACTACGACAAGACCGCCGGGCTCTTGTACCTGGAGGATCTGGGGGACGTGACCCTGGCCGAGGCTTGCGTCAATGCGACGAGCCGCGACACGCCGAACCTCTATCGCCAGGCCGTCGACGAGCTGGTCCGGCTGCACCTGAAGGCGACGTTCCCGCCCGATCCGGGCTGCATCGCCTTCGGGCGAGCGTTCGACGAGCCGCTCCTGATGTGGGAGTTCGACCATTTCATCGAGTACGGGATCGAGAAGCGGGCCGGGCGGCTTTTACCGGAAGAGGAGCGGCAGGCGATCCGAGGGGAGATGCGAAAAGTGGCCGAGCTGCTGGCGGGCCAGCCCCGCGTCTTTACCCACCGGGACTATCACAGCCGCAATCTGATGGTGCAGCAGGGGCGCCTGCGGGTCATCGATTTTCAGGATGCCCTGATGGGCCCCGCTTCCTATGACCTGGCCTCCCTGCTGCGGGACTCCTACCTGTCGCTCGACGAGGAACTGATCGAGGAATTGGTCATCCGTTACCTGGAAGGCAGGGCCAAAGCCGGGGCCGCGCTCGACCGCCTGACCTTCATGCGCCTCTTCGACCTGACCAGCATCCAGCGGAACCTCAAGGCGGCGGGCCGGTTCGTCTACATCGAGAAGGAAAAGCACAACGACCGGTACCTTCAGTACATTCCCCGGACCCTGGCCAACGTGAAGCGAAACCTCGCGCGGTACCAGATGCTGCATCCGCTGCGGGCGGCCCTGGCCCGCCACGTGCCGGAGCTGGAATGAGCAATCAGCCGTCAGCTATCAGCTTTCAGCGAATGGATTGCAGAAGAACCGGTGTCTTTGAAATTAGACTGATAGCTGAGTGCTGAAAGCTGAGGGCTTTTTATGAAAGCCATGATCCTCGCGGCCGGACTCGGGACCCGCCTCCGCCCTCTGACCAACAGCCTTCCCAAGCCGCTCCTTCCGATCGCCGGGGCTCCGCTCATCGTCTGGAACCTCCTCCTCCTGCGTCGGCACGGGGTCACGGAGGTGATCGTCAACTTGCATCATCTGGGGCGCCTGATCGAACAGGAGCTGGGGGACGGCTCGCGGTTCGGCATGACCCTGGCCTATTCCCACGAGCCGGCGATCCTGGGGACGGGCGGCGGGATCAAGCAGGCGGAACCCTTTTTCAAGGGCCAGCCCTTTCTGGTGCTGAACGGGGACACCTTGCTGGAGCTGGACCTGGGCCGTCTCATGACCTTCCACCATCAGCGCGGAGGTCTCGCGACGATGGTGCTCCGCGAGGACCCGGAGGCGGACCGGTGGGGGGCGGTGGAAGTGGATTCCCGGCAGCGGGTGATGCGCATCAACGGACGCGGGGCGCACGAGCCTGGACGGACCGACAAACGCATGTTTGCCGGCGTCCACGTCATGCATCCGCGGCTGCTCCGTGAGGTGCCGGCCGGGCGGGAGTCCTCGATCATCGAGGCCTATGTCGGCGAGATCGGGCGGGGGGAGCCGGTCTTCGGCTTCGACATGGAAGGCTACTGGTCGGATATCGGCACGCCGGAACGCTACGAGCAGGCGAGGAAGGATGCGGCGGCGGGGCTCATCGACCTGGCCAAGAGGGGTGCGGCCGGTCGTGCCGGGACCGGGTGACGGGCGTGATGTTCAGGCGGTCCCTCCGGCGGCCTGGCTTTTCTTGAGCGCGGCCATGAGGCGGGTCTTGCGCAGCGACATGAGGGAACGCTGGGCATCGGTCGGAGCCTGGGGCGTCAGGTCCGGCAGTTTTTTGAAGAACTGGTCCACCAGGTCGAGCGCGTCGTCCGGGCGGCCTCGTTGCTCCAACAGGTCGGCCAGCCGGAGATAGGCCGGGACCAGAAAGGCCCGGTCGCGCTCCTTGGCCGCGTTCTCGACGACGAAGCGGTAGTGTTCCACCGCCTGGTCCGGGTCGCCGCCTTCCGCCCGTACGGCCTCCAGGATGGCAAGAGAGATCTGATCGGCCGCAACGCCCGTGCGCCGGGCCTGGGCTCCTTCCACGAGGCCCGACAATCTCGTCTGGGACAAACGTAGCCGGCCCCCGTTGTCCTTCAGCTCCTTCTGCACCGACTCCGCTTCGGCCCAAGCCCCATAGAGCCCGACCAGCAGGCAGCGGCATCCCGCCGGGTTGGTGCAGGTTCTGGCCATGGGGCGGAATTTCTTCGAGGCGACGACGGTGGGGAGGAAGGCCATGCCGTCGGCCTCGCGGCAGGCGAGGCAGGCGTGGGAGTCTTCCGGCGTGACGTGAAGGAAGAGCCGGATGCCCGAGCGGTCCCAGGAATCGACGGCCTTGATGCGGCCGGCCTGCGCCTGCATGCGGTGCAGTTGCCAGAGCAGCAGCAAGCCCAGGATCGCGAGCAAATAGGGCACGATGTCGGGGATCGTGATGTGAGACATGCCGGAACTGGCCCTCCAATCGCTCCTGCCACCTCTAGCATGAGAATCCTCAAAAAGAAAGAAAAACGGGGATTTTGGCGAAGCCCCGAGGCCGTCCTTCAGGGCCCCGCCGGCCTCTCTTGTGAAACGTATTCGTTCCTCCCCTTGACATGGAGGGGAGGGGGATATTATCTTTGCCTTGATATAGGGGGAGGGGGTATAGGACAAGGAGGCTCATCTTCGATGGTTGTCCGGCTGTGACCGACAGGCCGGCCCCATTCCTCCAACTCCTCCGACCAGCGCGAAGGCGCGAAGGATTGAGGTGCATCCATGAGCAAGCGACAGCTCCCGATGTTCCCAATGAACCTGCCGCAGCCGCCGGCCGGGGCTGTCGTCGATCCGGTCTGCGGGATGACGGTTGATCCGCAGCAGGCCGCCGGCACCCATGTCCATCAGGGACGGACGTACCACTTCTGCAGCAGGCACTGCGTCGAAAAGTTCAAGGCCGATCCGGCGAGGTATCTGAAAGCGCCGTCGCCGACCACGAGGCACAAAGATCCGGTCTGCGGGATGGATGTGGACCCGGATCATGCAGCCGGACGGCTTGAACACCAGGGCCGGACCTACTACTTCTGCAGCGACTTCTGCGTGAAGAAGTTCGGCGCCGCCCCGGAGCGGTACGCCGGCCGGCAGCCGGCTCACGTGCCGCCTGCTCCTGCCCGGGCCTCAAAGGAAGCGGCCGCGGACTATACCTGCCCGATGGACCCCGAAGTGCGCCAGCGGGGACCCGGCGCCTGTCCCAAGTGCGGCATGGCCTTGGAGCCGGCCGAGGTCACCGCGCCGCCGATCCGCACCGACTATACCTGCCCGATGCACCCGGAGATCGTGCGGTCGGAGCCGGGTCATTGCCCGATCTGCGGGATGGCGCTGGAGCCCCGCACCGTGGTGGTCGAGGAGGTGAACCCGGAGTTGGCGGACATGAGCCGCCGGTTCTGGATCAGCCTCGGTCTCACGGCGCCGATTCTGGCGTTCATGGTATCCGAGCTGCTGCCGGGCCGGCCGTTGCACCAGGCCGTGCCCGGCAAGGTGCTGGTCTGGGCGCAGTGTCTGCTGGCGACGCCCGTCGTGCTGTGGGCCGGGTGGCCCCTCTTTGAACGGGCCTGGGCGTCGATCCTGAACCGCCACCTGAACATGTTCACGTTGATCGGCCTCGGGACGGGAGCGGCATACCTCTACAGCGCGGCAGCGGCGCTCTTCCCCGGCCTGTTCCCCGACTCGTTCCGCGGCCACGGCGGGGAGATCGCGGTCTACTTCGAGCCGGCGGCCGTCATCGTCACCTTGGTGTTGCTGGGGCAGGTGCTGGAACTGCGGGCCCGGAGCAAGACGAGCGGCGCCATCAAGGCCCTGCTGGGGCTCGCGCCGCGGACGGCCCGCCTGGTCCGCGACGACGGCCGCGAAGAAGACATCCCGTTGGAGCGGGTGCAGGTCGGAGATCGTCTGCGGGTGCGCCCGGGCGAGAAGGTTCCCGTGGACGGTCGCGTGGTGGAGGGCGACAGCTCGGTCGACGAGTCGATGATCACCGGCGAGCCGATCCCGGTGGAGAAGACGGCGGGCGACGGGGTCGTGGGCGCCACGATCAACGGCACGGGGACGTTTGTGATGAGAGCCGAACGGGTCGGGAGCGACACGCTCCTGGCCCACATCGTGCGCATGGTCGGCGAAGCGCAACGGACCAGAGCGCCGATCCAGCGCGTCGCGGACGTCGCCGCGGCCTATTTCGTGCCCCTCGTCATCCTCACCGCCGGGATCACCTTTATCATCTGGGCCCTCTACGGTCCGGAGCCGCGGATGGCCTATGCGCTGCTCAATGCCGTGGCGGTGTTGATTATCGCGTGTCCCTGCGCGTTGGGATTGGCCACCCCGATGTCCATCATGGTCGGCACCGGACGGGGCGCCGCGGCCGGCGTGCTCGTGCGGGATGCCGAGGCCCTGGAGATTTTGGGGAAGGTGGACACCCTGGTGGTCGACAAGACCGGCACCCTGACCGAAGGCAAGCCCCGCCTCGTCGCGGTCGTTCCTCTGCCGGGTCACAACGAAACGGATCTGCTCCGTCTCGCCGCAAGCCTCGAGCAGGGCAGCGAGCATCCGCTGGCGGCGTCCATCGTGGCCGGGGCCCAAGCCAAGGGACTCGCTCTAGCCAAGGCGCTGGAGTTCCGTTCCGTCACCGGGAAAGGCGTGACCGGCACGGTTGACGGACGGGCGGTGGCGATCGGCACGGCGCAATTCCTGGAAGAACTCTCGGTGGAGGTGTCGCCTCTGCTGGCACAGGCGGACCGGCTTCGCCGGGAAGGCCAGACGGCCATGTTCGTCGCGATCGGCGGGGGGCCTGCCGGGTTGCTGGGAGTGGCCGACCCGATCAAGGCCTCGGCCCGTGAAGCGATTGAAATGCTGCATCGAGAAGGCGTGCGGGTCGTCATGGTGACCGGCGACAACCGAACCACCGCGGAAGGGGTGGCGCGCCAGTTCAGGATCGACGAGGTCCGGGCGGACGTCCTGCCGGAGCAGAAGGCGGAGATCGTCAAGCGCTTGCAGGCCCAGGGCCGCGTGGTCGCGATGGCGGGCGACGGCATCAACGACGCGCCGGCGCTGGCGCAGGCCCAGGTCGGGATCGCGATGGGGAGCGGAACCGACGTGGCGATGGAGAGCGCCGGGGTGACCCTGATCAAGGGCGACCTGCGGGGCATTGTACGGGCGCGCCGGCTCAGCCGGGGCACGATGCGCAACATCCGGCAGAACCTGTTTTTCGCCTTCGTCTACAACCTGCTCGGGGTTCCGATTGCGGCCGGCGCGCTCTACCCGGTGTTCGGGGTGCTGCTGAGCCCCATGATCGCGAGTGCGGCCATGACCTTCAGCTCGGTGTCCGTCATCAGCAACGCGTTGCGCCTCCGCCACCTGCCTCTGTAGGGGACCGAGATGCGCAAGGTCTCGAGCCGGACAAAGGGACAAGCCATGGCGACAAGCAAACGCACCGAGGTCGGCGCCTGCGGCTGTGACGCCCAGACCGACGCGCGCAAGGCGCTGGCGGTCGATCCGGAGATCAAATCCTCCAACCTCACGCGCCTGCGGCGAATCGAGGGGCAAATCCGCGGCCTCCAGAAGATGGTGGAGGAAGACCGGTACTGCGCGGACATCATGGTCCAGATCTCGTCGGTGCAGGAAGCCCTGCGGTCGGTCGGTCGCTCCCTGATGCGCAACCACCTGCGTCACTGTGCGGCCGAAGCCATCGGCAAAGGTTCGCCGGAAGAGGCCGAGGCGATGTACGACGAGCTCCTGGGGCTGATCTACAAGCACTCGCGCTAGGGGGCGCGCCGGGGAAGCCTCAGCCTTCCTGGCCGTCTTTCTCGGAGAGGAGATTTTTCTGCCTGATGAGGCGGGCCAGGTACGTCCGCTGGAGCTTGAGGTGCTCGGCTGCTTTGGTCTGGCTCCCGCGCGCGCGGCGGAGCGCCCGGAGAATGATGTGGCGGCTGTGCTCCTCCATGGACTCGTGGTAGGGCAGGTCCTGGTAGCCGGCCGCCTCGCCGGCGTCGGAGCAGGGGAGCCCGTCGGAGACGGAGAGGGCCAGGTGCTCCGGTCCGATCGATTCCTGCGGGCTCAGCACCGCCGCGCGGGCGATCGCGTTGTCCAGCTCGCGGATGTTGCCCGGCCAGGGGTACCGGCTGATCGCATCCAGCGCCTCGTCCGTCAAGCGCAACTGCGGCTTCTTGGCGTCGCGGGCGTGCCGTTCCAGGAAAAACTGCGCCAGTTGCGGGATGTCCTCGGGCCGCTCCCGGAGCGGCGGCAGGGTCAGCGTGACCACGTTGAGGCGGAAGAAGAGGTCTTCCCGGAAGCCGCCGGCTTTGACGGCCTGCTTGAGGTCCTTGTTGGTGGCGGCGATGACGCGGATGTTGACCCGGACCAGCCTGGTCCCCCCCACCCGGTGAAACTCGTGGTCCTGCAGCACGCGCAGCAACTTGGCCTGCAGGGTCATCGGCATGTCCCCGATCTCGTCCAGGAAGACGGTCCCGCCGTCCGCCATCTCGATCTTGCCCTTCTGCTGGCAGTCGGCGCCGGTGAACGCGCCTTTCTCGTGGCCGAAGAGTTCGTTTTCGAGCAGGGTTTCGGACAAGGCCACGCAGTTGATGACCACGAAGGGCAGGGCGCGGCGAGGGCTCCACTGGTGGATGGAGCGGGCGAAGAGCTCCTTGCCGGTCCCGCTCTCGCCCAACAAAAGGACGCTCGCCTCCGACTCGGCCGCCCGCCGGGCGAGCTCGATGACCCGCTGCATCGGCGGGCTGGTGCCCACGATGGTCGCGTACTTGGTTTCCACTTCCGTACGCAGATAGGCCACCTGCCGCTTGAGGGACTCCCGCTCCAGGGCCTTTTTGATGACGATGGCCAGGTGGTCCATCTCCACGGGTTTGGTGAGAAAGTCGTAGGCCCCCTCCTTCATGGCCTCCACCGCCCTGGCGATCGTCCCGTGGGCGGTCATGACGATGACGGGCAGGTCGAATCCCTCGCGCCCGTTCTGCCGGCCCTGGGCCAGCCGCTTCAGCACCTCCAGCCCGGACAGCTTGGGCAGTTCGATGTCCAGCAACATCAGGCCCGGAGTTTCCCGCTCGATGGTCTCGATCGCCTGGAGCCCGTTGCTGGCGATGACCGTCTCATAGCCGACCGACTCCAGGCGGTCCCGGAGGACCGTCGCGATGTCCGGATCGTCGTCCACCACGAGGATTTTGACTTTCATGGGCGGGCCTCCACGTCGGGCGCGAGGCGCGAAGGGTCAGGCGTCAGTCAGGGTTCGGTGCGAGGTCGGTGCACGTCCCACCGTTCATGCCTCGCGGCAAGGCTCGCCTTCCATTCTTGACCTGCTCATTCCATCACATTCATGACCAGACCGGTCAAGGGCTTGGGAAAGAAATAGGTGGACTTGTGCGGCATGCGCTCGCCGGCCTCTGCGACGTCCCGTACCTCGCTGACCTTGGTCGGGTTGAGGAGCAGGGCCGCATGAGCGGTGCCGCGGCGCACCAGGTCCAGGGCTTCCTGGTCGTCCTTCGTGTAGATGAGGGCCTCTTCGTCGGATCGGGACCGGCACAGCTTGCGCAGGACCAGGCTGTGCAGGATCGAGACATCCAGCCGATCGCGCGCGGACGCGCCGGCCAGGACCGGGTGATCGGGCCGCAGGGTGAGCAGCAGATGCGCCGGGGTGTCGCGCAGGGCCAGAGCGAAGGCATGACCGGCCCGTCCCCTGGCGCGGAGCGTCTTGATCAACCGTTTGCCGGCGTCCGTTTCGGTCTGGCTGGTGAACGGGAATTCCTCGATCTCGAACGCATCGCGGAGGAGGGGTTTGATCCGGTCCGGCGCCGGCACGGGGGCCGTGAGCACTCGATGGGTGGGCAGGACCGTCAGGCCCGGGTCCTCCAGGCTGCCCAGGAGCATCAGGACGCTGTCGTAGGGTTGCAGGCTTCCGCCGGGCGGGAGGCCGGCCTGCTGGCGCCGGAGCTTCCGGTAGGTGAGGGCGGTCTCGTACCGGTGGTGCCCGTCGGCGATGAAGAGGGGCTTGGGCTGCAGCGCCGCGGTAAGCTCCTGCAGCACCCGGCGATCGGTGATCGACCAGAGGCGCTGGCGGAACCCGGCGTCATCGCGGAAATCAAACCGCGGCCGGTCCTGGTTGACCGATTTCTCGATCAGGCTGAGGATGCCCCCGTCCGGGTCCGAGAACAATGAAAAGATCGGGCTGAAATTGGCCCGGCAAGTTTCCAACAAGTTGAGCCGGTCCGCCTTGGCCGCGGTCCTGGTGTTCTCGTGCGGGTAGATGTGGCCGGTCCCGAACTCGGCCAGTTCGACCGTGGAGAGAACCCCTTTCATCACGAGACGGGCGGCGCCGGGCTCGCCGGAGGGAGGATCATATTCGATCGTATAAGGATAGACGGCCGGCTCCTGATCGCGCCGCAGGGAACCCTGCGCGAGCCAGGCGCGGAGGCAGTCCGCCGCGCGGGTATAGCGGTTGCGGGAGGGGCCGTCGTCCGGCTGGTCCAATCCGAGCTCGAGGCGGATCACGTTGTTCGGATGGCGCTCGTGCAAGGCCTTCTGGAACGCCCCGTCGATGATGTCGTAAGGAGGCGCCACAAGGTTCGCAATATCGCCGACGGAAGCGGGGTCGTACAGGACACCCTTGAACGGAATGAGATTGGCCATGTCTACTCCAGTGAAGCGTGAACCGTTATTCGTTAAACGTCGATCGTGAACAGATTCAAAACCGTAATAGCT
Organism: uncultured Nitrospira sp.; assembly: GCA_964552455.1. GTDB lineage: Bacteria > Nitrospirota > Nitrospiria > Nitrospirales > Nitrospiraceae > VGXG01. The sequence goes on along the minus strand of CAZKHY010000056.1, from coordinate 4,675 downwards.
CTCGGCTTCACGGTTGACGATTAACGATACCTGGTGACTTCAAAGCGCAACAACTCGATCGGATCGTGCCGGCCGAGGCCCGCTTTCTCACGGGCCGCGGCGATCTGTTCCATCACGGAGTCGATCCCCTCGATGTCCGGCAAGAGGACGCTCCGCCGCTCGCCTGAGCGCAGGATGATGCCGTAGCGCCGGTGGTCCAGCGCGCCGGGACCGGGCACCGGCTCCGGCGGCCCCAGGACGTCGATGGAGATGTGCAGACGCTCCAGTTCAGACGGGTGGACCGCGGGAAACCGGGGATCACGGGTGGCCGCCCCGATCGCGTTCTGGATCACTTCCGCCGCCAGCGTGTCGTGCAAAGGTTCGGTCGTCCCGATGCAGCCGCGCAGCCGACCCTCCCGTTTCAGACACACGAACACTCCCGCCGGCCTGAGCAGGTCCGGCAGCTCGGCATAGAGGCTGGCCGGCGGCTCGATGACGCGCTGGTGGAAGAGGAATGTCTCGATCGCCGTGGCCGCCAGGCTGACCAACGGATGTGCAGCGGGCATACACGGCCCTGAACGGAGCAGCCCTGAGCGTTCAGCCGGAATCGGGTCAAAGGGATGAGGGGGCTTCACCGTGGGTCTTCTAGCTGAATGCTGACGGCTGATTGCCTTCTGATGCTACCGGTCGCGGTTGACCATGTAATCCGCGACGACCGACAAGGCTCGTCTGGGCGAGGAGTCCTCGAACAGGGCCAGGTCCTGGTTGGCGGCGGCGACGAACTCGCGGGCGCGCCCCATCGCGTAGGCGATCGAGCCGAATTCCTGCATCAGGGCGACGATCCGGAGGAGGTCCGTCTCCGTCATGGTCCGGGTCTCCATCCGGTCCTTGATCATCTGCTTGTCCTGCTCCGGGCAGTGCTGGAGCAGGTGCAGCAGCGGGAGCGTCGCTTTGCCCTGTCGGAGGTCCTGGCCGAGCGCCTTCCCCAGGCGTTCGCCGTTCGCCGCATAGTCGAGCGTATCGTCGGCCAGTTGGAACGCGATCCCGAGATGCTGGCCGAACCGGAACAGGGCCGCCTCCTTCTCGGGGACCGCGTTGCCGATGATCGCGCCGATCCGGCAGGCCGCGGCGATCAGGCCGGCCGTCTTATATTCGACGATGCGCAGGTACTCGGGTTCGGTGATCAGCGGGTTGCCGTTGTAATAGAGCTGCAGCACCTCGCCCTCGGCCATCTTCCGGCAGGCCTCGGAGAGGACCTCGTTGATCGCCTGGTTGCGGAAGCCCACGATGTGACAGATCGCCTTCGAGTAGAGGTAGTCGCCCACCAGGATGCTGACCTGGTTGCCCCACACCTTGCGGGCGGTCTGCCGCCCCCGGCGCAGGTCCGCGTCGTCCACGACGTCGTCGTGCAGCAGCGTGGCGGTGTGGATGTACTCGACCAGGCTGCCGAGGATGTGGTGCTCGGCGTCGCGGTAGCCGCAGAGTCTGGCGCAGAGCAGCAGCAGGAGCGGGCGGATGCGCTTGCCCCCGCTGCTGAGGATGTGCGCGGCCACCGTGTTGACGAGGGCCACCGAGGAGTCCAGGTGCTTCCGGACCTGGTCCTCGACTCCGTCTAATTCTTCCCGGTAGGCGTCCCAGACGTCCGCCATCGTGTGGACGGTCGAGGTCGCGGGTCCGTTGTGCATGCGGCGATAGTAGGGCAGGGGGTGGGGTTTGTCAAGCGCTCCGGATCGGGGTCCGCGCCCTGCGCGCGCGACGGCGCACGACGCGGAAAAGCGCATCGGGACACCCCCGACAGGGCGTCGATCGCTTGACAGAATTACGCCGCATCCAGTATGGTGGCAGTTCAAAATCGATCGCGCACGACATACCCTGACCGAGGTCACAGACACGGGTCGGTATCCCCTTCCCGCAAGCGCCCGGCCCAGCGGTTGGACAGCGGCAACCAGCGTCAAATCAACATCTTGCAGGTTCGCGAACCCGACATGAAGATCCCCGGCCTTCCTCCCAAACAAGGGCTCTACGATCCCCGGAACGAGAAAGACGGTTGCGGGATCGGCTTCGTCGCCAACATCAAAGGACAGAAGTCCCACGACATCGTCCAGAACGGGCTCCAGATTCTCCGCAACCTCTTCCACCGGGGCGCGCAGGGCTGCGACGCCCGCACCGGGGACGGGGCCGGCATTCTGCTCCAGATCCCGCACGAGTTTTTGAAGCGGGCGGCGGCCGACGTTCACGTGAAGCTGCCGAACGCCGGCGAGTACGGGGTGGGCATGGTCTTTCTGCCGCCGGACGCCGCGGCGCGCAAGCAGTGCGAGACGCTCTTCGAGAAGGTCATCAAAGACGAGGGGGCCCGGCTCCTCGGCTGGCGGGACGTGCCGGTCAAGAGCGACGCGATCGGGGTCCAGGCGCGCCGGACCGAGCCGGCCATCCGCCAGGTCTTCATCGCCCGCGACATCCTCAACGAAGCGGAGTTCGAGCGCAAGCTCTACGTGATCCGCAAGCGCGTGGAGGGCGCGGTCCGCGAGTCGGCGATCGAGGGACGGGAGTACCTCTACATTCCCAGCTTGTCCGGCAACACGATCGTCTACAAGGGCCTCCTGCTGCCGCACCAGATGGATCAGTACTACCAGGACCTGACCGACGGCGGCGTGACCAGCGCGCTGGCCCTCGTCCACTCGCGCTTCAGCACCAACACGTTCCCGACCTGGCCGCTGGCGCACCCCTACCGCTACGTCTGCCACAACGGCGAGATCAACACGCTCAAGGGCAACGTGAACTGGATGAAGGCGCGCCAGGGCCGCCTGGACTCGGACCTGTTCGGGGCGGACGTGCCCAAGCTGTTCCCGATCGTCTACGAGCAGCAGAGCGACTCGGCCTGTCTGGACAACGCGCTGGAGTTTCTGGTGCTGGGCGGGCGCTCGCTCCCGCACGCGATGATGATGTTGATCCCGGAACCCTGGGTCGGCAACCCGCAGATGGACCTGGACCGGCGCGGGTTCTACGAATACCACGCGGCCATGATGGAGCCCTGGGACGGTCCGGCCGCCGTCTGCTTCACCGACGGCCGGCTGATCGGCGCCACGCTGGACCGCAACGGCCTGCGGCCCTGCCGCTATCAGGTGACCACCGACGACCTGGTCGTGCTCGCCTCGGAAGCCGGGGTCCTGCCGGCCGAGCCCAAGAACATCAGGCAGAAGGGCCGCCTGCAGCCGGGCCGCATGTTCCTCGTGGACACGGGCCAGGGGCGCATCATCGACGACGAGGAGATCAAGGCCGACATCGTGGGGCGGAAGCCCTACCGGGCCTGGGTGACCCAGTACCGCATCTCGCTGGATGAGCTGCCGGAGCCGATCAACGTCCCGCAGCCGGACCATCAGACGATCCGCCAGCGCCAGCAGGCCTTCGGCTACACGGTGGAGGAGCTCAAGATGGTGGTCACGCCGATGGTGGTCACCGGCGAGGAGCCGGTCTCCTCCATGGGGACCGACACGCCGCTGGCGGTGCTGTCGGAGCGGCCGCAATTGTTGTTCAAGTACTTCAAGCAACTGTTTGCGCAGGTCACGAACCCGCCGATCGACCCGATCCGGGAGCAACTGGTCATGTCGCTGGTCACGAACATCGGCCCCAAGCCGAACGTGATGGCCGAGACCCCGGAGGCCTGCCGCCGGATCAAGGTCCAGCAGCCGATCCTGACCAACGCCGATCTGGAGAAGATCCGCGAGATCGCCGACCCCCACTTCAAGAGCAAGACCCTGACGATGCTCTTCCGGGTGGCGGAGGGGCCGGAGGGGCTGGGGGCGGCGGTGGATGGGCTCTGCCGGCAGGCCTCGGAGGCGATCAAGGACGGATACAAGTTTCTGATCCTGAGCGACCGGGGGGTGAACGAGGATTGGGCGCCGATCCCGAGCCTGCTGGGCATTTCGGCGGTGCACCATCACCTGGTCCGCGAATGCACCAGGACCGAGGTCGGGCTGATCCTGGAGACCGGCGAGCCGCGCGACGTGCACCACTTCGCCTGCCTGATCGGCTACGGAGCCGGGACGATCAATCCCTACCTCGTGTTCGAGAGCCTGGTGGACATGGAGCGGGACGGCTACCTGCCGGAGGGTCTGGATGCGGCCACGGCGGAGGGCAAATTCATCAAGGCCATCAACAAGGGCCTGCTCAAGATCTTCTCCAAGATGGGCATCTCCACCGTCCAGTCCTACTGCGGCGCGCAGATCTTCGAAGCCATCGGCCTCAACCACGAGACGGTGGACCGGTACTTCACCGGGACCGCCTCCCGCGTCGAGGGGATCGGGCTCAGGGAGATCGGCGAGGAGACGCTGCGCCGCCACGCGCTGGCCTACGAGCCGGCGCCGATCCGGCAACTGGATTTCGGCGGCGAGATCCACTATCGGGTCCAGGGCGAGCACCACAACTGGAACCCGGAGACGATCTACAAGCTCCAGCATGCGACGAGGGCCAACGACCCCAGGACCTTCAAAGAATTCTCGGCGCTGGTCAACGACGAGAGCAAGCGCCGGTCGAACCTGCGCGGGCTGCTCGACTTCAAGTTTGCTCCTGCGCCGATTCCAATTGACGAAGTCGAGCCGGCCAAGGAGATCGTCAAGCGCTTCACCACCGGGGCCATGAGCTTCGGCGCGATCAGCAAGGAAGCGCACGAGACCCTGGCCGTCGCCATGAACCGCAT
>CAZKHY010000055.1:0-21033 GCA_964552455.1 uncultured Nitrospira sp. | reverse complement strand
TTCTCCCCCGCTGCGTTGACTTCACCGGAACCCGGCAGTACCATCATGTAACGACTGTTCCCTTGCCCGCCGGTCGGTCGGCAAGGGAACGGTCGCCTCAGTCGTCTGTTGCTGCCGGAACCGCCCTTTGCATCGTTTCGTCAGGCTGAGGGAAGTGGGATGTCCGAGCACCCGCGCAGAGTCAGGTGCTGGGCGTGGTCGGTGTGGCTGGTGGTAGGGGGAATAGCCTTGTGCCCGCCGGTGTCCACCCCAGGACGGTCTCCCGAGCCGGGCCCACCGTTTCAAACCATTCTCGAACTTGAAACAACCGGACGTCTGCTTGCGATCCTCCTCGACTCCGGCCGGGCGGTCATCAACGAGAATCAGGAACTCTTTGATGATCCGACCAAGGGGGACAAGGAGTTCTCTCCGGTGGTCTTTGAGCGGCAGCTGGCCGAAACGTTTCACAGCCGGACGGCGATCGATCTGCAAGCCGTTGACCAGGCGCGGTTACCGCAACAAACGAAAGAGCTGCTCCGGCTTCTGATTGCCGCGAGCAAGCAAGTGGTTGCCGAGGCCCAAGCCGGGATCAATCGGGAGGGTGTGGGGTACAAGGGTTTCATCCCGGCGGTGTTCGGATCACGCGTAGCCGGTCGCTTCACGGAACGGACAGGGGTGCGGCTCAAGCAAACCGCGCTGCTCCCACGGAACCCGTCCAATGCTCCGGATTCGTTCGAAAAAGCCGCTCTCCAGGATTTTGCCGACCCCTCCTATCCGCGGGAAAAAGTCATCAGCGAAGTGACCGCCAAGAGCGGGGCGCTCCGGCTCATGTATCCCCTCTATACGACCCGGCGTTGCCTGGACTGTCACGGCGAGCCCAAAGGGGTCCTAGATAGAACCGGCTATCCCCGGGAAGGGCTCCGTCTCGGGCAGAATGCCGGAGCGATCAGCGTCGTCATCCCGATGCACCGATGAAGCGAAGGATCATCTTCTTGGGCTTCGTGTTGCTCTTATGCGGGGGGGAGCCCTGGCCGGTCGCGTTCGCCGAGAATCCTGGCGGGTCGGCGGAGAAACCCGCCGGTACCGGCGTCATCGTTCATTCCGACGGCTATGTCCTGACCGCGCACCACGTGGTGGCCAACGCTCGTCGCATCGCGGTGGTCACGGCCGGGGAGGTCCGGAATCCCGCTGTGGTCGTCAGTGCAGACCGGGACCAGGACCTCGCGCTGTTGAAAATCGAGACGGTCGGGCTCTCGGAGGCTCCCCTGGGCTATGCAGGCATCGTCAGGCTCGATCAGGAAGTCATCGTCGCCGGGTTTTCCTTCGGATTGCGGGAGATATCCGTCACGCGCGGGCGCGTGGCCGCTGTTCGCACCAAAGGGGTGAAACGAGTCTTCCAGGTTGATGCGGCCATCAATCCGGGCAACAGCGGAGGGGCGGTGTTCAACCAGCGAGGGGAGGTCATCGGTGTCGTCACGACGAAGTTCAACCACCCTTCCGGGATCACGCCGGAAGGGATGGCTTTTGCCGTGCCGATCAGCTATGCGACCCCGCTTCTGGCCAACATCCCGGACTTTGACTTCTCAGCCATTGGAACGGTTGGGAAGAAGCGGAAGGATGTGAAGAAGGACCGGGAGAAGCTGGTGCAGGAATTGGCTCGGGCCACGGTGCGCATCGAGACCGTGACCATGCCTGAACCGTCCGATGCGCAAGCTGGTCGTGCCGCTCCCGCAGTCGGCCAGCCGAAGGCCGACGGAGGTCGGGAGCCGGTTCCGGTCCAGAAGTCTTCCCCCTTCCCCGAGGGGGCGGAAGGCAAGCCGGATGATCCCGACGCCATTGCCAGGGTCAATCAGCGGCTGGCTCTGGCGCAGCGGGAAGAACTGCAAGGGCTCGCTCAGCGGGGCGTTGTTCCGCCGGAAGGCATGGTGCTGATCCCGGCGGGAGAATTTCTGATGGGCGCCGAAGATGGTCTCCCGGACGCCCGCCCGCCGCACAGGATCTACCTCAGCTCTTACTGGATCGACAAGTACGAGGTCACCAACGAACAGTATCGGTCTTGCCTTCAGAGCGGGGTCTGCTCGCCGCCGAAGGACTCCAAGGCTTTTGCTGACCCGCGGCGCGCGCAGCATCCGGTGACAAACCTGACGTGGGGGCAGGCGCGCACCTTTTGCCAGTGGAGCGGCCGGCGACTGCCGACCGAGGCCGAATGGGAGAAGGCGGCACGGGGGACGGACGGAAGGCGGTATCCCTGGGGCAATAGCGTCGAGGTCATCCACAGCCGCTTGAAGGATCGAGATCTGAAGGCCGGCGGCAACGGGACCGCGCCGGTCGGCAGTCAGCCGGAGACCGTCTCTCCTTACGGGGTGTTCGGTCTGGTCGGGAATGTCTGGGAGTGGGTCAAGGATTGGTACGCGGAGGACTTTTATGCGTCGGCCCCGTCCCACGATCCCCAGGGTCCGCTGCGCGGGTCCTTCCGCGTGCTGCGCGGCGGTGACTGGAGCCAGGGCCCGCTGGAACTCCGTGCCAGCTATCGAGGCTGGGACGAGATGACCTACTGGGGCCCCACGTTAGGGTTCCGCTGCGCGGCCGACGTGCCGTGATCGCGGGACAGTCCCGTCCCCGGTTGTGCCCTTCTTGGGGCCGGAAGGCCTAGTTGTTGAGAGGGGAGATGATCAGCGAAACCTCGTCCCGCAGCGCAAGCGTCAAGGATGAGAGGTTGCCGGGATCGCCGTGGGCGACAGCGTGCAGGACGCAGAGCTGAGGCACAGGCTCAGGCGGAAAAGCCAGCAGAGCCGGAAATTCGATCAAGGGAATCGTCGTCCGAGAGGCGGCAAGGCGAAGCCGCAGCGCCATCAGCACGTCTCTCAGGCGGGCTTCGTGCTGCTCGTCCGGAATCGTCCGGGAGGCGGTGATCGCGAGGTCCCACAGGGGCTTGGTAACGCCGACCGGCAGGGAAAGCCCGAGGCTCTGGGCCAGGGGCGACACGTCGATCAACAGGCCGGCCTGGATGGCTTCCTCGCGCGTCCCGACGAGTTGTTGAGGAGCCGCGACCTGACGGCTCCCGTTCTCCCCCTCGCTCCGGATCTGCAGCGGCGCGGTCTGGGCCGGCTGATCGGGGACGGTTTCCTTCTGTCCAGGCTGCCCTGGTTCCTGGCCGCTCACAGGGGTCGCGGTGGCGCCGGCTTGCGAAGAAGCGTTGAGGATGCCTTCGTACACCGCCCGGGCTGCCGCCGACCAGGAGGGGTCGAACGGAAGCCCCCGGAACGCCGCTTCCGCCGCCTTTTTCTGGTCGTGAGTCAAGTTGCGAGGTGTCAACGGTTGCCGCATGGTTCTGAGATAGGTCGCCAGGCGGGAATGTCAAGGGGATAAAAGGCCGGAAAAATGATCGACTGCCCTGGGGATGTGAGGACGTTAGTTTGTGCCCAGCCATTGCCGGAGGACATGATCCAGGGCGGTCAGGCGCAAGGCCGGATCGTCGAGCGAGCCGACCGACAGGTCGGAAGCGCGAAGCCTGGGCAGTTCGACGGTGTTGGCGGTCGGCGGCAGGAGCGCCTGCACGGGAAGGGTCGGCGCCAACGTATCCCGGGCCTTGAGGAAGGCCTTGGCATGGTCCAAGGCTGCTCGGGAGGCAGGGTCGACCGTCAGGAGGACCCCCAAGGCACCGGGCAGGCACTGTTCCCACAAGGGCCAAAAGCGTTTTTCCGCTCGGATGGCGATGAGGTACAGGACCGCATGGCGCGAGATCCGCACCTGTCCCACCTCCGTCTTGTGCTGAGCCGAGGCTTCCTCGACCCCCAGCGCGACCCATCGTGATCGGGAGAGATCCTGCAGCAGGTTCTGGACCAGCTCGCTGGCACCGGACCGGGCCACACCGGCCACCAGGATCCTGATCCGGACGACCGGCGGGCCGGTGGGCGGCTGTCGGCCCCGCAATTTCCTGGCCACTTCCTCGAGTCGTGACTGCACCTCTGCTGCAGGTCCCCTCTCGTCCGGTTCGGTCTGTGCCGGCCCCGAGCCGGACGCCTGCTCGTCCTCGGGTCCGTTGCTCACGGCTTCCTGCCCATGTTCCTCCATCGCGCGCAGGTCCTGGAACAAGAGGTTGGCCATGCTGGCTGTCACCGGCATCCGTTCCGGAAGGACATCCGGAAGGAACAGGAACCGGCCTGTTTTCCATCCCAACAGGACAAACAGCGGCTCCTCCCGCTTCGGCGACCGGATGTCGGCCTGCACGATGCTCCCGTCCTTGAAGTACAGGGTGCCGGTGCGCTCGCCGTGGCTGAGCACGAGGACGCCGGTCTTCTGGTCCAGCTCCAGCATCTGGATCATGTCCAGCAGATCCACGTCCTCCAACCGTCCGTTCAGGCCGATCCGGTCCAGAGAGATTCTGCGCGCCAGTTCGATCCGGTCCAGCACGGTTTCGACGCTCTGCGTGAGCCGCTCGAGCGGACAGGGTTTGGTCAGGTAGTCGTCTGAGCCGATCTTGCGGGCTCGGACCTTGTCCTGGTCCTGGTCGTGGGCGGTCAGGAAGATGAAGGGCAGGGTGCGGGTCTGGGGGTCCTGGCGGAGACGGCTGCAGAGGTCGTAGCCGTCCATGCCGGGCATGCCGATGTCGGCGATGACCACGTCGGGGCGCGATGCCGACACCTTCCGGATGGCGTCCTCTCCGCTCAGAGCCGTCTCGACCTGATAGTCCCTGGCGCGCAAGTAGAGCGACACCACCCGCAGCCACTTGGGATCGTCGTCCACGATGAGAAGTTTGGAAGCCATAAACTCAGCAGTCATCAAGTCGAAAGTCCTGCCGGAGACTTGAAGACTTGCGGATTTTTAGACTTTACGACGCGCAATTACGTCATGATTTGCGGCTGTCCCACGCCGTTGATCACGTCGTCCGTGATCACCACGGCTTTCACGCCGCTCAGCGCCGGCACCTCGTACATGAGGTCCAGCATGACGTCCTCCAGGATGGAGCGGAGCGCCCGCGCGCCGGTCTTCATCGAGGCCGCCCGGTGGGCGACCGCCTTGATCGCCGCCGGGGTGAACTGGAGGCGGACCTGCTCCAGCTCGAAGAGGGCCTCGTACTGCTTGAGCAGCGCGTTTTTGGGTTCGGTCAACACGCGGACGAGCGCGGCTTCGTCCAAGTCGGCGAGGGTGGTGAGGACCGGGAACCGTCCGACGAATTCCGGGATCAAGCCGTACTTGAGCAGATCGTCCGGCTGGGCGCGCTCGATCAGGTTGCCCGGCCCCGCCGCGTCCCGCGTGGTCGTGCCGGAACCGAATCCGATCTGCCGATGCGTGGTCCGCTGTCCGACGATCTGCTCCAGCCCCACGAAGGCCCCGCCGCAGATGAACAGGATGTTGGTGGTGTCGACCCGGATGTAGTCCTGCTCCGGGTGCTTCCGGCCGCCTTTCGGCGGAACGTTGCAGATCGTGCCTTCCACCAGCTTCAGGAGCGCCTGCTGCACGCCCTCGCCCGACACGTCCCGGGTGATCGAGGCGCTTTCGGACTTGCGGCTGATCTTGTCGATCTCGTCGATGTAGATGATGCCGGTCTCGGCCCGTTTGACGTCGAAGTCGGAGGCCTGGAGCAGCTTGAGCACGACGTTCTCGACGTCCTCGCCGACGTAGCCGGCTTCCGTCAGGGTCGTGGCGTCGGCGATCGCGAAGGGCACGTGCAGGATTTTGGCGAGGGTCTGCGAGAGGAGCGTCTTGCCGGTGCCGGTCGACCCGATCATCAAGATGTTGCCCTTCTGCAGCTCGACTTCCTTGAGGCGGGCGCGGCTCAGCAAGCGCTTGTAATGGTTGTGGACCGCGACGGACAGGACCTTCTTGGCCCGGTCCTGCCCCACCACGTACTCGTCGAGGTGTGCCTTGATCTCGGTCGGCTTGGGCAGCGCCACCGGCTGAGGCTCGTCCGGCTTGGGCGTCCCGCTTTCCGTCAGGAACGTGCTGCAGAGCTTGATGCATTCGTCGCAGATGAGCAGGTTGGACCCGGTTTGGCAGGTGTGGCAGTGATAGAGGGCCGGGCTTTCGACCAGGCTCTTGACGGCTTGTTCCTGCTTCCCGCAGAACGAACAGGAGCGGCCGCGTTTGTCCCGGCTCTGTCGAGATTCCCAGAACACGATGGGGCGTTCACTCCTTGTATCAGTGGCAGCGCGGCATCATAGCCCGCGCCGGTTCTCAACTCAAGCGGCCGGCGGAAAGCGGATCGTGAACCGGCTGCCCTTGCCTTCGTCGCTCTGGACCTCCAGGACGCCGCCGTTGTCCCCGATCAGCCGCTTGACGTTCGTCAAGCCCAGGCCCGTCCCGTACTCCTTGGTCGTGAAGAAGGGCTCGAAGATGCGGTCGAGGTTGGCGCGGGAGATTCCGCAGCCCGTATCCGCCACCACGATCTCGACGTGGCGGTCGGCGTCGGCGCGGGTCGTCACGGTCACCCGTCCGCCCTCCGGCATGGCTTCCCGCGCATTGATCAACAAGTTGACCAGCGCCTCTTTCACCTGGTCGGGGTCCACGCAGACCGGCGGCAACTGCGGACCGAAGTCCGTGACGAGCTCCATCCGCTCGTGCCCTCCCTGGGCCTTCCATTGCCACAAGGCGGCCTGGGCGAGGGCTTCGGGCGCCAGGCATTTCGGCTCCGGGGGTTTCTGGCGCGCGTACCGGAGAAAGTCGTTGATCCGATGGGTGAGCCGGTCCACTTCGTCGATGATGTAGCGGGCGACTTCCTGTTTCACGTCGTCCGCCTGCTGTCGTTCGAGCACGAGCTGGGCGGAACTGCGGATCACCCCGAGGGGGTTCCGCAGGTCATGCGCCAGGGCCGCCAGGAGCTGCCCGACCGACGCCAGTTTTTCGCGGCGGATCAGCTCTTCCTGCTGCGTCTTGACCGTGCGCAAGCTCTCTTCCAGCGAGCGGCGCATGGCATGGAAAGTCTGTGCCAGTTCCTCGATCTCGTCCCCCGTTCGGATCTGGACCGAAGACGGGGAGGCCTCCACCGGCTGGGTCTGGGCCGATTCGGGCAGGGCGGCGACGTTGCGCCGGAGGGCCTCCGCTTCCTTTCTGAGGGCCAGGATCGGGCTGACGATCCGCCGTCCGACGACGAAGCCGAGCGAGGCCAGCCCGACGACCAGCCCGAACCCGATCATGCCGACCCGCACCAGCAGGGAAAAGATCGGGGCATACGTCTCTTCTGGTTGCTGCCGGACGAACGCAAACCACCGCTCGCCTCCCAGGCTCGACGTGCTGAGCTTGTGGGAAAATCGGACGGGGGCCGCCCCCACGATGGAATCGCGCCCCCCGTGCGCGTCGTCGTCCGCCACGAACCAGAGCGGCTTGTCGCGCGCGATCTCGTTGAGCAACGCCTGGTGGATCAGGTGGGCGGTGGGGGGAAGCACCGGGCAGATCAACGGCGTGCCCTCGGTGTCCAGGAGCATGCCGTGTCCGGTGGAGCCCACGCGGATCGGCAGAATGGTGTCCATCAGCACGGCGCGGCGGATGACGAGGCCGACCGCACCCAGGGGAGCGTCGCGGCCCTTGCCGCGGATCGGCACCGCCACGTCGAAGACGTAATCGTTGAGGCGGGGGTCCAGCCGGAGCGAGCTGACGTAGGCGGAGTCGAGGCCTTCCTCCATGGCCTCCTGCCACCATTCTTGGTCTTCGTTCAGGTACGGCGTGGCGGGATCGGTGGAGATCACCAGGGCTCCCTGCTGGTCCGCGATCACCACCCGGACGTAATAGCCCCAGCGATGAATCCAGTCCTGGAGAAAAAGGGTGGAGGGCGACGAAGGGGTCGGGCCCCTGGGGCGGTTCCCCTGGTCCGATGCGTTCCAGGCCGCTTGCTCCGCCGCCAGCAACCGGCGCACCTCCGCCTCGCTCCTGCCCTGATACCGCCGGTTCGCCGTTTCCACCGTTTCCATGACGACCAGCGGGAGCGAGGCGAGCTGCATCGCGTGATCGATCTCCGTGTCCACGGCCGCCGCGATCCGGATCGCGGTCGAACGGGCGATCTCCTGGAAGCTGCTGCCGATGGAATGCTTGAGGCTGTATGTGCTGTAGAGGTACGTGGCGATCAGGGCTGCGATGCCCGGGACGATCCCGACGATCAGCAGGGCGATGAAGAACTTCTTTTGAAGGCCGCCGGAACGGTGCATGTCGTCGCTCGTCCCTTGTGAAGCGTGCTCGTGTCGGGATGCGGCCGGCGCTTCACGGCAGGTTGTACTTGGCCATCCGATAGCGGAGCGTGTTCCGGGTGATTTTCAGCAGCCGGCTCGCTTCCGAGACGTTTCCGCCGGCCTTCTGGAGCGCTTCTTGGAGCATGGCTTTTTCCACTTCCTCCACCGACAAGCCGAAGGCCAGCAACGACGGCACGTCCTTGTGCGCCGGCTCGCCCGTGCTCCGCAGATAGTCGGGGAGATGTTCGGGCCGGATCTCGCCTTCTTTGCAATTGATCGTGATCCACTCGACGACGTTGTGCAATTCCCGCACGTTCCCGGGCCACTGGTAGCCTTGCAGGAGGGCCAACGCCTCGGGGGAAATCTTGCGGACGCGGACGCCGCGTTCGCGTCCCGAGGCTTCGAGGAACGAGTCCAGCAGGGCCCGGATGTCTTCCTTCCGTTCCCGCAAGGGAGGGATCTGCAGGGGGCAGACATTCAGGCGGTAGTAGAGGTCCTCGCGGAACCGCCCCTTCTTGATCAGCTCGGAGAGGTCCTGGTTGGTCGCGCAGATCACCCGGATGTCCACCGTGATCCCTCGCACGCTGCCCAGGGGATCGACCCGGTGGTCCTCCAGGACCCGCAGCAGCTTGGATTGGGCCGCCGGGCTCATCTCTCCGATCTCGTCCAGGAACAACGTGCCGCGGTCGGCCAGCTGGAAGCGTCCCTTTTTCGACTTTTTGGCGTCGGTGAAGGCGCCCTTCTCGTAGCCGAAGAGCTCGGATTCCAGCAGTGATTCGGGGATGCCCGCGCAGTTGACCGCCACCAGCGGCCCTCCCGCCCGGGCGCTGGCATCGTGGATGGCGCGCGCCAGCAGTTCCTTGCCGGTGCCGCTTTCCCCCGTGATGAGCACGGTGGCGTCGCTGTGGGCCACCTCCATGGCCAGCCGCTTGACCGCGGCCATCTCGGCCGAGACTCCCACGATCCGGTCGAAGCCGAACCGTTCGTGGAGATTGGCCCGCAAGGCCTGATTGTCCTGCGCCAGCCGCCGGACCTGGAGGGCCCGCGCGATGATGATCTTCAACTCTTCGTTGTCGACCGGCTTGGAGATGTAGTCGTACGCCCCCTTCCTCATGGCTTCCACGGCGGACTTCACGGTGCCGTAGCCGGTGATGATGAGGACGGGCACGTCGGGCAGGGCCTGCTTCGCCGCCTGCAGGACGTCGAGGCCCGAAGCCTTGCCGAGCTGCAGGTCGGTGACGATCAGATCGATGCCCTCGGCTTCGCTCAGGGCGCTGATGCCCTCTTCGCCCGAGCGGGCCAGGATCAGCTCGTAGCCTTCCGGCTTGAGCACCAGCTCGAAGAGCCGGCGCATCCGTTCTTCGTCTTCGATGACGAGCAGAGTCGGTGGGCGCATGGGTCGTCAGGTCACGATGGGACCGCGGCGATCATCGATCGTCCACAACTATCGTACTCCCTCATGTACCCAACCTCAAGGTTTAGGCGGCTGCCTCGGCCGGGAGGTGAACGACGAACGTCGTGCCCTTCCCTTCCTCGCTCTCCACGCCGACCGTCCCGCCGTACTTGGTCACGATCTGGTAGACGATGTTCAGCCCCAAGCCGGTGCCCTGACCGGGCTCTTTGGTGGTGAAGAAGGGATCGAAGATTTTCCCCAGGAACGCCTTGGGAATGCCGGGGCCGTCGTCGGCGATGCGGATGCGGGCCCAGCCGCTCACCGACTCGGTGGAGAGGTGCAGCGTGCCGCGGCCGTTCAGGGCCTGGATGGCGTTTACGATGATGTTGAGGAAGACCTGCTGGATTTCCTCCGGGCGGGCCTGCACCGTGGGGACGGCGCGGTAGTCGGTCAGGACCGTGAGGTTGTCGGCCACTTGCGCCATCCGCGCCATGTTCAACGCATCCGCGAGTTTCTGGTTGATGTCCACCGGCCGGACCCCTTCCGCCGAGCCGGGGGCCGTATAGCGGGCGAAATTCTTGACGATCGAGGCCATGTGCCGGCTGTGCTTCACGATGTCCTTCGCGAATTCCTTCGTGACCTGGAGGCTGTCTTCGTCCTCCATGGCCTCCGCCAACCCCATGATCACGAACAGGGGGTTGTTGATCTCGTGGGCGATGCCCGCCGTCAGGGTCCCCATGCCGGCCAGTTTTTCAGCCTGAATGAGCTGGTCCTGGAGCTGCCGCTCGCCGGACATGTCGCGCAGCGCCAGCCCGATGCGGGTCGCTTGGCCCCCGCCCGCGCTGACGCGGAAGAACCGGCGTCCGAACACCAGAGGGCCGATCCGCAGGTCTGACGAGACCGTTCCCGAGGCGCCTCCGGGCGTCGGGGCCAGCGGGTCGCGGCTGGGGGAGATGTCGGGCTGCTCGTACCAGGCCGCAGGCTCGGGAGAGCCGGCCAGGGCCTGGGCGAATGTCTGTTCGATCCGGCGCTTGGTGGACGGGTCCACCGGCAGCAGACGGAAGAGGTCCTGGCCGATGATCGAGGCGTCCGGGACCTGAAAGACGCGAATCGCCTCCGCATTGATGTACTCGATCGTGCGGTCCTGTTTCAGGATGATGACGCTGTCCGGCAGGCTGTTCAGGATCGCCTCGTTGTATTCTTCCAGGTACCGTACCTCGGCGGTTTTCTCGATGACTTTGTCTTCCAGGCCTGCAAAGGCCTGCTGCAAACGCTCGTTCATCGTGTTGAATTCGTCCGCCAGCCGCTCGATCTCATCGCCGGTGCGGATCCTGATCGGCTCGGTCAGCTCGCCCCGCCCGATCAGGACGGCGCCCTGCTGCAGGCGCCGGATCGGCGTGACGATGCGGTGCGCGGCGTAATAGCCGGTCGCTCCGAGCAAGCCCATGGCGAACAGGCCGGCCGACGCGATCCAGACCAGCAGGCTGCGCGTGGGCGTGAAGATCTCCTCGGAAGCCTGCCAGGCGAAACTGTGCCACAGCAGCCCCGTGGAGGCCTTCGTGGTCTGGCTGGTCTCCGGCAGGGGGGCGAAGCCGATGATGGACGTGGAGTGTCCGCCGTGGCCGTCCCCGGCCGCTTTGACCCAGCCAGGCTCGTCGGCGGTGACGCTCCGGACCAGCGAGGCGTCGCTCACCCGGATGCCGGTGGGAAGGATGGGGCAGACGATCACGGTGCCCTGCGTGTCGATCAGCATCACGTGGCCGGTCTTGCCGAACCGGACCGGATAGATGGCCGGCTTGAAGAACTCCTTGGCGTCGTAAACGCTTTGGAGGACGCCGATGGCCTGGCGCCGGTTCTGGTCCATGACGGGGATGGCCAGCGTGAAGACGTAGCTGTTGAAGCGCTCATCGAACACCACGTTGCCCAAATGGACGCGGCCGCGGCCTCGGCTGAAGGCGCCCTGCCACCAAGCCTGGTCGTCGTGTCGGTAATCCGGGTGCCCGTTGTTGCCGATGCTCAGGACGAGCGCCCCCTTCCGGTCGGTGAGGAACAGGGCGCGAAGGGCCGAAGGGGCCGCGGCGGTCTCGCCCAGACCTTGGGTTCGGGCAAACCGCTTGAGGAGGTCCAAGGCTGGCCCGGTGCCGGGCTCATCTGGTAACGAGGACCTGCCCGCCTGCCACCGCGCCGCGTCCTGCAAGAGCAGCCTGCGGGTCTGTTGGTCCGTCAAGCCCTCGTACCGGCGGTTTCTGGCGGTCAATGCCTTGAGGAGGCTGTCGTTGGCGGCGATTCTGGTTCTGCGGGCGATCTCTCCCCCCAGGATCAGATCGATCGACCTGGCTGTCTCTCCCGCCAGCGCCTGGAAATTGGCGCCGATCACCCGTTCCAGTTCGGTCGTTCCTTGGGAATAAGCCAGGACCATCCCCAGGAGCAACGGCAGGGCGCCGGCTCCCAGGATGGAAAGGATGATCTTCTGCTTCAACCCGAAGCGCATGGAGCCTGTCGGCACGAGGGGCCGCCGCGAGGCCGGCTGCCCGATGCGTGCCGCCGCGTCGGCAGCCGGCGGAAGGTTGGCTCGGCGGACCTGTCAGGTCGTGAACTGCCCCTTCATGAGCTGGTGCTGGTCCACCGCCTTCCTGATCGTGGCGATCAACTGGTCCCTCTCGACCGGCTTGACCAGATAATCCATCACCCCTTGCTTGAGAAGCGAGGTGGCCATCTGCAAGTCGGGGAATCCGGTGAGAACGACCAGGGGGATGGAAGGATACTCCCGCCTGAAGTATTGGATGGCTTCGATCCCGTTGATCATGGGCATGCGGATGTCGCAAAGGATCGCGTCCACGTAGACCGGGTTGTCGCCCTCGTTCAGGAGTATGATCGCCTGCTCGCCGTTTTCCGCCTCCACCACCTCGTAATTGGCCTTGGTCAGGTGCATACGCACCACCTTGCGGATGTCGGCCTCGTCGTCCACCACCATGACCCGTCCAAACTGCTCACGCGGCACGTCAAACATGGAAGCCCCTCCTCTGTGAGCCCCGGTCGCTCGACCTCGGGGCTATCTGGTGCATTGCCACCCTTGAAGTCGTGCAAGCCCTGCGCCTTGCCGGGCTGCATCCCAAGGGCATGGTTTCAGAGGAGTTTTTACTTCGCGGCTGTGGGGCACTGAAGGGAAGTAAGCCGGTCCGGTTGAATTGACGCAGTCGGTTGGTGGATTTGAGCCATAGGAGGGGATGAGCAAAACCGTCGCTAGCGGGAGCCGGCTG
Organism: uncultured Nitrospira sp.; assembly: GCA_964552455.1. Lineage (GTDB taxonomy): Bacteria > Nitrospirota > Nitrospiria > Nitrospirales > Nitrospiraceae > VGXG01. The sequence continues at coordinate 8,239 of CAZKHY010000055.1, read as the reverse complement.
ACAAAGGAGAGCGGGTGGCGTTCGCGAGAGCGGTTCGGACGTTGCGAAGAAAGCCGGCGTGCTTGGCGCGCCTGATCGGACTGGCGCGAAACAAGGAGGCAAAGTCTTGTTCGTTCATCTTGGTCAGATCGGCCAGGTTGGGGGAGAGAGTCAGGGGGGAGGGCTGAAAGGCCGGCTCGGTCGTGGGCGAGGCGTTGACGTTATAGGGACAGACGTCCAGGCAGTCGTCGCAGCCGAAAATATGGTTGCCCAGCCTCGGGGCCAGCTCGGGGGGAATGTCGTCATGCGGTCCGTGCAGCTCGATCGTCAGGTAAGAGATGCAAGCGCGGGCATCGACGACATAGGGCTCGGTGATGGCGCCGGTCGGGCAGGCCCTGATGCAGAGCGAGCAGGAACCGCAGAGGTCCGCGCCGGGCTCGTCCGCTTCGAGCTCCAGCGTGGTCAGGATCTCGCCCAGGAGCAGCCAGGACCCGTAGTGCGGTGAGACGAGATTGGAATGTTTGCCGATCCAGCCGAGACCCGCCTGCTGGGCCCAGGCTTTTTCCATGACCGGGCCCGTGTCCACGTAGCATCTCGTCTCGGCCCCCGGCGCCAGGCTCTTGATGCGTGCCGCCAACTGCTCCAGCCGCTCTAGGAGGATCCGGTGGTAGTCCTGGCCCCAGGCATAGCGGGCGATGCGCCCCCGGCCCCGCTGCTCGTCGGCCCTGTGTCCCGTGTAGTAGTTCATGCCGAGTGAGAGCAGGGAGCGGCAGCCTTCCAGGACCAACCCCGGGTCCGCACGTCGGGACGGCGTCCGTTCCATCCAGGCCATGGTTCCGTGGCAGCCTTGCCGGAGCCAGTCCATCAGGCGAGCGTAGAGGAGCTTGGCGAGGGGACCCGGCTGATCGCTGTCCGCTGACGGCTGAGGGCTTTTCTCCACCCGGCTGATGCCGACCGCCTGGAACCCGAGCGTCCGGGCCGCTTCCTTGATCTGGCGAGCGAGCGTCATGGTTGACTCTTCGGCACGGGAGCTTGAATGGTCGGGGGCGGCAGGTTGGCGGAACAGTCGAACATGACGCCGAAGCGGGCGGAGCACTGGACGCTCTTGCACTTCTCACAGGTGCCGGTGATGCGCGTCTTCCAGTCCGTGCCCTTTTCATCGAAGCGGCAGAGGGCGTTGCCCCCTTTGGAGATGTTCGACCAGGGCTTGGTGGTGCCGGGGAAATGCGCCACGACGCAGCCTTGCAGGAAGGGCACCACGCAACTGCCCTTCGCCTGGCCCTTGGCCATGCCGAAGTTGCAGGAGGACTCGGTGGTGGCGGTCGAGTCGCCCAAGGGCGAGGCGGCGGACAGTTCCAGGAGCACCAGGCCCGACGCGAGCAGCAGCGCCAGGCCGATCGTTCCGCGGACGCAAGATTGAACGGTGCCGGTCATAGTAAGGACTCCTCATGCGTTCGATTGGCTGATGCGAGCCGGGTCCATCGTAGCACAAGTCTTTCGCTTGCGGCGACGGGGAGGGCCGCGTAGAATCGAACAACCAGAGGCCTTCAGCTTTCAGCCATCAGCAGTCAGCCGGTCGGAGGGAAGGCTCTGATCCCTCCTATAGCTGAGAGCCGAGGGCCGATCGCTGACGGGTATTCTTTACTGATGGACAAGCGCGAGATCAGCCGCATCTTCGAGGACATCGGGCTCCTGCTCGAGCTGAAGGGCGAGAGCCCGTTCAAGAGCAAGGCTTATTACAATGCGGCCCGCGCCATCGACACGCTGACCGAGGACCTGGCCGGGCTGGTGGCCACGGGGAAGATCCGTGACGTGAAGGGGATCGGATCAGCCCTGGCCGAAAAGCTGGCCGAGCTGGTCGGCACCGGCAAGCTGGCCTACTACGAGGCGCTCAGGCAGAGCGTCCCTCCGGGATTGGTCGAGATGACGGCGATCCCGGGGCTCGGTCCCAAGAAGATCACGGCGCTCTGGAATCAACTGGGGATCACGACGGTGGGCGAGCTGGAATATGCCTGCATCGAGAACCGCCTCGTGGGGTTGCCCGGCTTCGGGCAGAAGACCCAGGACAAGATCAGACAGGGCGTTCTGCAACTGAAGAAGCGCCGGGGATTCCACCTCTATGCCACGGTCGCGCGGGAAGCCGAGCGTCTCATCGCCGCGATTCGATCCGGGAGCGGGGTCAGGCAGGTGGAGCCGATCGGAGATCTGCGACGGTGCGTGGAAGTGCTCCGGTCCATCTCGCTGCTGGTCGCGGCGGACCGGCCCGAGTCGGTGCTGGAGAGTCTCAGGCAAGCGGAGGGCCTGGCCGAGTTGAGTCTGGTTGGGAGCAGCGTCACGGGACGCTCCTCTTGGGGCCTGCCTGTGACCGTCACGGTGTCCGAGACGGTCAGCCCCCACGCGCTCCTGGCCGGAACCGGGAGCGATGCGCACCTGGCTCTGCTGGCGGAGCGGGCTCGGCTCAGGCAGGTACCCTGGAATCTGACGGGGGAGGGCGGGAAACGGGCGCCGACGGCCGATTCGGAGGAAGCCCTCTATCAAGCCCTGGGCCTGCCCTTCATCGAGCCGGAGTTGCGCGAGGGGCTGGATGAGGTCGAGGCGGCCGAGGCGGGACGCCTCACGCCGCTCGTGCAGGCGAGCCAGATTCAGGGCATCTTCCACAACCACACCACCGACAGCGACGGGGCCGCCGGCCTGGAGGAGATGGTCGCGGCGGCCAAGGCGCTCGGCTACCGGTACATCGGGATCTCGGATCACAGCCAATCCGCCATCTACGCCAACGGGCTCAAGGAAGACCGCATCCGGGAGCAGCATGCGGCGATCGAGGCGCTGCGGAAGCGCACCTCCGGGATCGCGATTTTCAAAGGCGTCGAATCGGACATTCTGCCGGACGGCTCGCTGGACTATCCGGACGAGGTCCTGGCCCGGTTCGATTTCGTGATCGGGTCCGTGCACAGCCGGTTCAACCTGTCGGAGGCGGAGCAGACCGGCCGGGTCCTGCGGGCCCTGGCGAATCCCTTCCTCACGATGCTGGGGCATCCGACCGGGCGGCTGCTCTTGTCGCGCGAGGGCTACCGGATCGACATGACGCGGGTGCTGGACGCCGCCGGACAGTACGGGAAGGTGGTGGAGATCAACGCCAACCCCCACCGCCTCGATCTGGACTGGCGCCTCTGCCGCTACGCCAAGGCGAAGGGCGTGAAGGTGAGCATCAACCCGGATGCGCACGACACGGAGGGCCTGGAAGACGTGCCGTTCGGGGTGAACGTGGCCCGCAAAGGCGGGCTTGCGGCTGCCGACGTGGTGAACACGCTCGGCCCGGACGACATTCTCCCCGCCCTCCACGGCTGACGCAGTTTCCCCGGCATGGTTGCGACCGGGCATCGGCGCCGACGCGATCGCGATCCGGCGCGTCGAAGACGGTGCTTATTCCCCTGATAACCCCTCCTGTGTTAAGTTTTGTGCGGCGGGAGGCCGGAGCGGGTCCGGCACGAGAGCCAGTCACCCATGTCCGAGCAAGAGGTCGATGTCCATTCTCTCCCGGTTCTTGGCGGTCCTCAGCCCGGCCAGGCCTGAGGCAGCCGGTGCGTCGTCCCAAGAGACGGAGGCTCGCTCGCAAGAGGTCCTGACCGAGCAGGTCCGGCTGATTTACAGCAGCGCCCCTGAAGCCTACATCACCACCATTCTCAACGCATTGCTCCTGGCCTACATCCAGCGCAACGTGGTTGCTTCGTCCACGTTGTTCGCCTGGCTCTCCTTTATGGTCGTGTTGACCCTGACCCGCACGGGGATCGTCGTCGGCTACTGGCGCGCGAAAGCCCGTTCGGTCGAGGCCGTCCGGCAGTGGGACCGGTTGTACAAGGCTGGCGCAACCCTGGCCGGGATCGGATGGGGGGGCGGCCGGCATTCTGCTGTTCCCGGCCGAGTCGATCGAACATCAGGTCTTCCTCATCTTTGTCCTGGCGGGCATGGCGGTCGGCGGGGTGGTGGCGTTGACGTCCAGGATCGGCACCTACCAGGTGTTCATGCTCCTCGTCCTGCTGCCGGTGACCATCCGCTTGTTCGCGATGAGGGATGAGATGCACGTCGTGATGGGCATGATCGCGGTGCTGTTTCTGCTCGCCATGCTCGTGATCGCATGGCGTATGAACCGGACGATCGTGACCTCGCTGAATTTCCGGTTTGCCAACCGCGACTTGATCTCGTATCTGACGTCGGCGAAAGAGCGGGCCGAGCGGCTCAATGAAGAGCTCGTCGATGAGGTCAACCGGCGGAAGCGGGTCGAGGCGACCCTGCGGCAGAGCCAGGAGCAGCTCCTGCAGTCCCAGAAGATGGAAGCCGTCGGAAAGCTGGCCGGCGGGATCGCGCACGAGTTCAACAACCTGCTGCAGATCATCAACGGATACAGCCAGGTGCTGTTCCGGCGGCTGGCGCCGGACGATCCCTCGCGCAACGAGCTGGACGAGATCAAGAAGGCCGGCGTGCGCGCGGCCGCGCTGACGAACCAGCTCCTCACCTTCAGTCGCCGGCAAGTGATTCGGCCGAGCGTCCTGGACCTCAACAACGTGGTGACCAATCTGAGCGGCATGCTGCAGCGCCTGATCGGCGAGGACATCGAGCTGGTCACGATGCTGGACGCGAGCCCCGGACGGGTGAAGGCCGATCCGGGACAGCTCGACCAGGTCCTCATCAACCTGGTTCTGAACGCCCGCGACGCCATGCCCCGCGGCGGACGCATCACGTTTGAAACCGTGAACCTCGACCTGGATGAAGGCGGCGCGAGGAAACACGGCCTGGTTCGTCCCGGCCGGTACGTCATGCTGGCCGTGAGCGACACGGGGGTCGGCATGGATGAGGCGACCAAGGCCCGCATCTTCGAGCCCTTCTTCACCACCAAGACGCAGGGCAAAGGCATCGGGCTGGGCCTTTCCGCCGTCTACGGGATGGTGCAGCAAAACGGGGGCTCCATCGCGGTGGACAGCGTGAAGGGGAGGGGCACCATTTTCCGAATCTACCTGCCGCTGACCGAGGAAATACCTGCGGCGGAGGTCGTTCAGGACCACCCCGGTCATGCTTTCAAAGGTTCCGAGACGGTCCTGCTGGTCGAGGACGACCAGGCGGTCCGGACCCTGATCCAGGGGATTCTTCGCCGGCACGGCTACCGGGTGCTGGAGGCGCAGAGCGGCCAGGAGGCGCTGCGGGTCTACCATCGGCACGGCAAGCCGATCCAGTTGCTGCTGACCGATGTGGGCATGCCGGGCTTGAGCGGCCCGCAATTGGTTGACCGCCTGGCGCCGCAGCAGCCAGGCCTGAAGGTCCTCTACATGTCGGGCTATGCCGACGATACCATGGTGCGGAACGGTCTCTCGGAAACCGACCGGCCCTTCCTGCACAAGCCGTTTGAGCCGGATGATCTGGTTCAGAAGGTCCGCGAGCTCTTGGATACGAGACGGTAGGATCGGGAGCAAGGTGTCGGTCGATGCCCCACCCGGTCCCGATCGGACAGACGCGTGGGTCCCCCGTGTCCTTTCTGAGCCTCCACCGTGTTCCCCGTTCCATCCGCGGCGCGCTTCCGTCCGCCGTAAGCCTGGTGCTCGCGGTCGGCTCGGTCGCGGCGGCGGCCGAGCCTCCCGTGACCCTGCAGGTTCGCCCGGATCCGTCGGGTGGGGTCCGGGCGACGGCGACGCTGCTGATTCCGGCCCCTCCGCAGGTCATGCAACAGGTCCTCACCGATTACGAAAAATGGCCGGACCTCTTCAGCACGCCCATGTCGGTCACCCGCCTGGAGCGGCATGAAGGAGGCGCTGTGACGGACCTCTTCATCAAACATTCCTTCCTGCCGGGCGGGCGCCGGCTGCTCTGCGACAATCGGGAGTTGCCGGGAGGCGGCCTGGTCAGCACCCTGGTGGCGGGGGATTTCAAACAGTACGTCCGGACGTGGACGGTCGCCTTGGACGGGAGCCGGGGAGGGACTCGCGCCTCCTTCGATCTGCTGGTGGAAGTCGAGACCTGGGCCCCGGATTGGCTGATAGCCTTCGAGCTCCGGCGTCAACTGGAACGGCACTTCCGCATCTTGCGGGAACGGGTGCTGGCGCAGGCGGGGCCTCAACCGCCCGGTCGCTGAAGGGGAAAGGCGAACTCGGCCAGCTCGGCCTTCTCCACCCCTTGCTTGACCAGGGCGTCCAGGTCGAAGCCCCGCTCGATCTTTCTGACGTGATCCTGGTGGGTCCTGGTGCTGGGGTGCGGCGGCACGAAGAGTTTGCAGCAGTCCTGATCGGGCTCGATCGAAGTCTCGAAGGTCCCGATGCGTTGCGCCTGCTCGGTGATCTCGATCTTGTCCATCCCGACCAGCGGGCGCAGGATCGGGAGCTGGGCCGCTTCCTCGATCACGCTCAGGTTCTCCGGCGTCTGTGAAGCGACCTGCCCCAGGCTGTCGCCGGTGACCAATGCCCAGCACCGTTCCCGCCTGGCCAGCTCCTCCGCGATCCGCACCATCATCCGGCGGTACAGGACGATCCGGAAGGCCGCCGGCGCCCCCAGGACGATCTGCCGCTGAATCTCGCCGAACGGGACCAGGTACAGGCGCGAATAGAGCTGGTATTCCGTCAACAGTTGCACGATCTCCCGGACTTTCTCCTCCGACGCCCGGGTCACGTAGGGCCTGCCGTGGAAATGGACGAAGAGCGCTTTGCAGCCCCGCTTCATCATGCGGTAGGCGGCGACCGGGGAATCGATGCCGCCGGAAATCAGGCAGGCCACCTTGCCGCTGATGCCGACCGGCAGGCCGCCGGGACCCGCTTCCTTCTGCAAGGAAAAGTACGCGTCCTTCGACAGCACCTCGACGGCCACGGTCAGGTCCGGACGGCCCAGGCTGACCTTCTTGCCCGTGAGCCGGCAGAGGGAGGCGCCGAGCTCCCGGTCCAGCTCGACGGACGTCAGGGGGAAGCGCTTGTCCGCGCGCTTGGTCGAGACGCGGAACGTGTTGAAGGAGAGGGGCTGCACCGCCTGGCCGATGGCGGCTTTCATGGCCTCCACGTCCAGCGGGACGGACTGGGCCAGCGCGAAGTGGGAGACGCCGAAGACCAGCGCGAGGCGTTCCTTCACCGGCTCCCAGGGCAGGCTCTCCGGCAGCGTGACGCGGACTCGGCCGGTCAGGGCCTCGACCTGCCTGACGCCCAGGTCCCGGAGGAGGTGCCGGAGGTGTTGGACCAGCCGTTGCTCGAAGAAGGGCCGGTTCCGGCCCTTGAGGGCGAGTTCGTGGTAGTGGAGGATCGCGCAGCGCATAGGCTTCGCAGGTTAAGGCTTAGGTTGAGGTCTAAGAAGATCGTCGTCGCTGAACCTTAACCTCAGCCTCAACCTTGGTTTTCTAGGTATCGTTCCGCGTCGATCGCGGCCATGCAGCCGGAGCCGGCGGCGGTGACGGCCTGGCGGTAACGGGAGTCCTGCACGTCGCCGGCGGCAAAGACCCCCGGTACGCTGGTGGCGGTCCCGTTCCTGGTCAGGATGTACCCCTTGGCGTCCATCTCGATCTGGCCCGTGAACAGGGACGTGTTGGGGCTGTGGCCGATGGCGACGAACACGCCGGCGCAGGAGACTTCCGACGTCTTGCCGGTCACCACGTTCCGCAGGCGGACGCCGGTCACCACCGGGTCTCCCAGGATGTCTTCCACGACGGAGTTCCAAACGAAGGTGATTTTCTCGTTCTTGAAGGCCCGGTCCTGCATGATCTTGGAGGCGCGCAGCTTGTCCCGCCGGTGCACCACGGACACCTTGGCGGCGAACTTCGTGAGGAAGTTCGCCTCTTCGATCGCGCTGTCCCCCCCGCCGACCACGACCAGCTCCTTGCCGCGGAAGAAAAAGCCGTCGCAGGTGGCGCAGGTGGAGACGCCGTGCCCCGTCAGCCGCCGTTCATTGGGGAGTCCGAGGTGGATCGCCGAGGCGCCGGTGGCGATGATGAGTGTCCTCGTCTCGACCTGCTCCGCTCCCTCGACCGTGATCGTGAAGGGAGTCCGCACGAGGTCCACGGCCGACACGTCGCCCTGCAGGAACTCCGTGCCGAACCGCTCGGCCTGGGCCCGCATCTCCTTCATGAGGTCGGGGCCCATGACGGCATGGTGGAAGCCCGGGTAGTTCTCCACCTCGGTGGTGGTGGTCAACTGGCCGCCGGCCTGGAGCCCCTCGATCACCAGCGGCGACAAATTGGCCCGGGCCGTGTAGATGGCGGCGGTCAGTCCCGCCGGTCCCGATCCGATGATGACGACGT
>CAZKHY010000054.1:0-21041 GCA_964552455.1 uncultured Nitrospira sp. | reverse complement strand
CCAACTGCTGGGGGTTCAGCTCCTTTGCGTAGTCCAACGACAGCTTCCCCGGCGCGGCCTCCTCCGAAGATCGCTTCAACACGTAGGGTTTCATTTCTCGATCCATCTGCGTTCACATCCTCACAAGGCTGCCGATTGAGTAGTTCTTATGCGCAGCCTCACCGGGCCTCCTTTTCTCCTTCAAGTTTCCGGTGCGCCTCCACCGCCGCCTTCACGTGCCCGACCGCTTCCATATATCGGGGTTTGGGCGTGATCTTCTCGGCCATCCGATAGGCCTGCTCCGCCCGTTCGAACTCGTTCAGGATCTCATGGGCGATGCCCAGATTGTACCAGGCCGCGCTGTTGCCCGGGTCACGCTTGACCACCCCTTCCCACTGGGCGATCGCATCCTCGGGCCGGTTGGCTTTGATGTACTCGATGCCCTGCTGCACGTCCGAGTCGCCAAAGAGCCAGCCGCCGTTCTCGAATTCCCGCTCGACCTTGACCGGATGAGGCTGAAGGCCGGCGGCAATCTTGGCCACTGCATTCTGCGCCAGCTTGGTCATCAGTTCCGGACGCTCTCCCTCGTCTTTCCTGAAGGCCCGGCGCATACCTCTTCCTTCTTCCGGATTCACCCCCATGACCTGCTTGGCCGCCAGGATCTCCCCTGTCTCCGTCTTCACAACTCGGTACAAGACGGCGACCTTCCCCTGGCCGAGGTGCGGCATGACCTGGCCCAGAATGAGGGCACCCACGCCCAGGATTTTCCCTGCCTTGGCCGCCATCTTTTCATCCACCACGCCGGTCATGCCGAGCACTTGTTCGTTTTCCAGAGCCAGAAGCTTCTCGCGCTCGACCACCTTGAAATATTGCCCATCGACCAGCCTGGCTGTGAGCAGTTCCGTGATCTTCCTGCCCGATTCACCCGGTCCGTCAAAGGTGGTCACCGCCAACGACTGGACCCCTTTGGCCTTCAGGTTCACCGCCGCCGGCGTCTGCATCGTGAAGTTGAGGTGCTGCGTGGCACAGGCCGAGAGGCTCAGCGCCAGCAGGACGATCCTGATGCAATGCGCGGCTTTCCCTGGCATAACCTGCTCCCTCACGACTGTGGGCAGAGAAATAACACAGAGCCCTACCTGTTGCAATGATGATCCTTCCCCCTACTGTATCTTGGAGTCCTGGTCCAACTTGTATATAATGGGTGAGTTCGGAGGTCACCATGAGTGCGTCAACCGCCCCCTATTCCGACCTGCTCCGAGAGCTCGCCTCCTTGATGGTGGCAGTGGCGGGGGAATCCGTCACCATGGTCAAGCGCAGCGCTCCCGAGCAGGCCCTCAAGTTGAAGAAGACGCAAGAATGGGACGTCTACCTCGAATTCCTGAAAGTCCTCTTCAACCTGGCAGACCGTCTGTCGGCCCATCATCTGCCCATCAAGGAACAGCCGCTCTTCATGGACAGCCTCGAAGACACCGTCTCCCAGCAACTGCAAGCAGTCCTGGCCCCAGCCCTCGGCCCGGACGGCGACGGGATGGAAATCGCCGTGACGATCGGCAAGGCAGTGGCCAACAGTCGGGAACGTTACGAGCGATTCAAGTTTCTGGTCACGGAGGAGAGCAAGGCCAAGGAGGAGTTTTTGAAGTTCTCGGCCGAGCGCGTCGCTCACGAGATGGGCGCGACGGGCAACGGCATGGTCGCGTCGGCAGCCACGCTCTGCGTCAGTTCCGCGATCGCGGCCATGAAAGCCGTTTTCGACGGGGCCGCTCCCCAGAAGGGTCGCACCCGGACGGAGGCCCAGCCCATGCCCCAGGGGCAGCCGGCCGGTCACCGCGGCGCTGAAGCCGGTCCGCCCCGCACCGGCACGGAGATCAAACTGGTCAGTGTCATGGCCACGGTGCAGGGCGAGGAGGTCGAAACCCGTTGGGGCCTCCACCCTCGTTTCAGGCAGGACTTGAAACCGGATGAGGCGCAGGAACTGACGAAACTCATGAACCGCGTGACCCAGATCCTGGGCCAGCGCTATGCCTCGGTGGCTTTTACGTCGGATTGGCAGTCGTGGCAAATCGGCCACGCATAAGGTTGAAGAACTCTCTGCCGGCAGCATTCAGCTATCAGACGAGGCCTCGGAAGGAAGTGGGACGCTGACGGCTGACAGCTAACCGCCCTATAAGATGATAATGTAAGAAAGAATAAAGAATCTTGCAGGAGATCCAAACAAAGTTTTCTTGCGGCAAACCAACTGGCCGCCCGCAGAACCTGAGCCTACTGGTGGCACAGGAACTATCCGCCTGCATCTGATCGAGGCAGGCGGTACTAGCAAACTCGGTATGATCGAAGCGGGTGGCTCAAGCAAGCTTGGCATGGAGGCAGCGTGAACGTCGGCGATCATCTGGCCGGGTCTTCCGGCGGCACTCAGGTGGCCCTGGCCCGCCTGGAGGAATTGGCGCAGAATCTCTGGTGGAGCTGGACTCCGGCAGCCCGACTCCTGTTCGAAACGATCGACCCGACGCTCTGGAAGCTTTCCCATCACAATCCGGTCAAACTGCTCCACGATCTGAAGCCGGAACGGATGAAGGTCCTGGCCGGAGACCCGGCCTTTGTGCGCCAGTATTCCGCCGTGCTCAAGTCCTTTGATGAGTACCTGGCGGCCCAAGGCACCTGGGCTGCCACCCAGCAGCCCCAACTGTCGGGCAAAACCATCGCCTACTTCTCGGCCGAATTCGGGCTGCACAACTCGATTCCCATTTACAGTGGGGGGCTCGGAATCCTGGCCGGCGACCACTGCAAGGAAGCCAGCGACCTGGGTCTTCCCGTCGTCGGGATCGGCTTCATGTATCCCCAGGGCTATTTCCACCAGCGGATCACCCCGGATGGCTGGCAGGAGGCCGAGTACGAACCCTTCAATCGGCTCGAGTCCCCCTGCCACCAGGTCCTGAATCCAGACGGCACCCTCTGTCGGATCACGGTCGGGATCGGCAACCGGACGGTCTCAGCCATGGTCTGGAAAATCCGGGTGGGGCGGGTCCCCTTGTACCTGATCGACACGGACGTGCCGGAAAACGAACCGGACGACCGGGAGCTCTCGGCCAGGCTCTATGGCGGCGACCATGAGACGCGCCTGCGCCAGGAAATCCTCCTGGGCGTCGGCGGCGTGCGAGTGATCAGAGCCCTCGGCCTCTCACCGGTCGTCTGGCATGCCAACGAAGGCCATTCGGCCTTCCTGACCCTGGAACGGGTCAGGGAATTGGTCCAGGCCGGCCAGTCTCACGCCGATGCCGCGGAGCAGGTGCGCCGCAGCACGGTCTTCACAACCCACACCCCGGTGCCGGCCGGCCACGACGTGTTTCCCAATTACCTGATCGAGCACTACTTCAACGGCTACTGGGAGCAGCTCGGGCTCACCCGCGAAGCCTTTCTGCAACTGGGCGAGCATCCGGAAAAACCGGGATCCGGATTCAACATGACGGTCCTGGCCATGCGAATGGCCGCCCACCTCAACGGAGTCAGCCGCGAGCACGGCCGGGTCTCACGCGCGATGTGGAAGCCCATGTGGCCGGGATTTCCCGAAGACCTCATCCCGATCCGGAGCGTCACGAACGGTGTCCACGTGCCGACCTGGATCGCGCCGGAGCTGAACCATCTGTACAGCAAATACCTCGGGCCCGATTGGGCCAACCGATCGGACGACCCGGCCGTCTGGCACCGTGTGACGGACATCCCGGATGGCGAGCTGTGGGCGATTCGCCAACACCTGAAACGCAAGCTCATGAGCTTCATCCGGGAACGGGCGCGGGCCGGCTGGATGAGCGGCCGACTGGACGCCACCCAGGCGCTGGCCGCCGGAACCCTGTTGGACCCGGAGGCCCTCACGATCGGCTTCGCACGTCGCTTTGCCACGTACAAGCGGGCTACCCTCATGTTCAGAGCCCTGACGAGACTGCAGCACCTCCTCCAGGACCGCTGGCGGCCGGTCCAGATCGTCTTCGCCGGCAAGGCCCATCCGGCCGACGAGCCGGGCCGGCAGTTCATTCACCAGGTCCACCACTTCTGCCGGGACCACGGCCTCGGAGGGCATATCGCCTTTCTGGAAGACTACGACATGCACATGGCCAAGTTTTTGGTCCAGGGCGTGGACGTCTGGCTCAACACGCCACGGCCCCCGATGGAAGCCAGCGGCACGAGCGGCCAGAAGGCCGCCTTCAACGGCGTGCCGCACCTGAGCGTCCTGGACGGCTGGTGGCACGAAGGCTACGACGGGGCCAACGGCTGGGCCATTCCCCTGCCGACCCGCCCCATGGAGGCGGAGGAACACGACGACCATGACGCCGAGCACCTGTATCGCATCCTGGAGCTCGACGTCGTGCCCCTCTATTACACGCGGGACAGGGACGGCATCCCGCGAGGGTGGATGCAGGTCGTGAAGGACGCCATCCGGACCATTGCTCCCCGCTTCTGTGCCCGTCGGATGGTCAAAGAATATACGGAGCTCTTGTATGCACCCGCCGCGTCCCCCGATCCCACCGCCTGGTAAGCGCGGCCCGTTGCACGCATGCCGGTGATGACACGATCGCGGCGTTTGCTCGCTTTGCTGCCAGCCCTGCTGCTGACCATTCCGCCCCCCCCGGCTGCCCTTTCCATGGCTGCGGAATCGAATTCCGCCCGCGAGCGCGAGGCCCTCGCCTCGTTCAAGAGCGCACAATACGACCGGGTCATCCGTTTTTCCGAAAGCCTTCCACCGGACCATCCGCCGTCGAGCGAACTGCTGCGGGTCACCATGCTGAGCTACCTGCGTCTCGGACAAGCGGAGGCGGCGCTGAAAACGTACGCCCGCCTGGTTGTTCCCGGACGGCCGGACAACCCCCGCTGGCTCCGCGAAGTGGCCCTGTCCTTCATCACCAGCCGGGCCCGCGATCCCCAGGAATATGTCCGAATCGCCGCCTACAGTGCCTTGGCTGACCTCGCCAGCCGTGAGGTCGTGCCCTTGCTGGAGGACGGCCTTCTGGATTCGTCCGTGCTGGTTCGCGCCAAGGCCGTCGAAGGGTTGGGACGGGCCAGCGAACGAGGCCGGTCATCCAAACAGGCCAGACCGGCCGGCCAGACGGTGACGGCCGGCCTCAAGCGTGCACTGGACGATGCAGCCTCTGCCGTACGGATCGCGGCGCTGACCGCCTTGGGGGACTTGCACGACTCTTCCGCGGCCGATCAGATCGCCCGCATCGCCAGGACCGAAGAGGGGGCCGTGCAGGTCTTTGCTTCGGCCGCCCTCGTCAAACTGGGCCGATCCGAAGCGTTGGCCGACATCATGAACGCCGCCACGCTCCCGGACCCGGATTCGCGCATGGCGGCCCTGGGCCTGCTGGGTCGGCTCAGGCGGCCTTCCAGCTTGTCGCTGCTGGGGCAATCGGTTTATGATCCGGACCCGTCCGTCCGGGCGTTCGCCGCAGGGGCCCTGGGCGAGTTCGGCGACCCCAGCGCTCTCTCTTCGTTGATGCACGCTCTCGGAGACGAGAATCCGCGCGTCCGCAGCGTGGCCGCCGCCAGCCTGGGCCGGCTCAAGCTGGCCCAGGCCCGACCGCTCCTGCGCCAGGCGGCGCGCGATCCGGTGGACTTGGCCCGGGCTGGCGCCGTCGAGGGCCTGCTCCGGCTTGGTGACGGCGAAGCGGTTCTGTTGGCCGCCGACCTGGCCAAACACGCGGACCCTTCGGTCCGCAGCGCGGCGGCGCAGGCCCTCGGACTGGCCGGCAATCGGAAGGCGCTGCCGGTTCTGGAGCTGCTGCTCCAGGACCAGCAGCCGCAGCCCCGCATGACGGCGGCTCGTGCGCTGGGCAAAATCGGCGAAGGCGCCGCGGTGCCCTCGCTCAAGAAAGCGTTGCAGGATACGGACCCGGCGGTGCGGGTCGCGGCAGCGGACAGCCTGGTTCTGCTGCTGTCGAAGGCGAAATGACTCCGTCCAACGCGGAAGGGGACTTATGGTAAAGCTCTTGGGATGGCTGGTGTTGCTGGCGGCGGTCTTTGCCAGTGGCTACTACGTCGGCCAACGGCCGATCGGCGAGCTGAAAAAGAACGTCACCGACCTGTCGCGGAACATCATGGACACCACTCTCGGTCTGGAACGGACCATGCGGCTGCGTCAGGGTCTGGTGGATGGAAAAGCCCAGGTCATCGAGGCCAAGTCCGAACTCCTGGACCGGAACTTCGGCAACGCCGCCAAGAACCTGGCCGAAGCCGTCGAGGAACTGGAAAAGGCCAGCGGCGCGGAGCGGGACGCGGGACGGTCCCAAAAGGTCAGGCCGCTGATCGCAAAAGTGAAGGAAGCGCAGCTGGAACTCTCGATGGGAAAGGCCATCCCGAAGGCGAGGCTGGACGAGATCCAGAAAGAGTTGGACGCGCTGCTCGCACCGTAGCGCCGCTCAGGAGCGCCGCCACATCAGGCGTTGGCCGGGGACCCGTTGTCTGGCTTCATGCAACGGGTGATTTTTTCCAGGCCGCCAGAATCCGCTCGACGCGCATCTTCACGACCAGATCCGGATCCTTCATCAGCGGCTTGATCGCCTCGCGCCCCCGTTCGTCGCCGATCTTCTCGAGCGCAGCCGCGGCGGTCAGGCGGATGTACCAGTCCTTGTCCTGCAGCATCTCGACCAGGGGGTCGAAGGCCCGGTCGCTCTTGATGCGGCCGAGGGCGATCACCGCCTGCTTGCGGATGTTCTCGTTCTTGTCCCGCAACGCGGCCACGAGCTTCTCGATGGCCGGCTCCCCGAGCTCGACCAGCGCATCGGTCGCGTCTTCCAGAAACTCGTCGTTCCGCAACTGGGCGACCAGGGGATCCAGCACCCGCTCGTCCTTGATCTTGCCCAACGCCCGAATGACGTATTTCCTGATGTCCCAGTCCCGGAGCTGCTTGATGAGCCCCTCGACCGCCGGGGAGCCGACCTGTCCCAGCGCCTCGATGGCCGCTTCGCGCACCTGCCAATCCCCGTCCCGGAGGGCTCGGACCAGCGGCTCGACGCAGCGCTCGTCCCCCATCTCCCCCAGCGTGATGACCGCTTCGCGGCGCACCACCCAGTCGGTGTCCTGGAGGAGATCGATCTGGATTTCGATCTCGTCCTTGACCCGCTCTTCATCCAGGACGACTTCTTCCGCCGCCTCGGCCGCCGGAGTTTCCTCCGCGGCGGGGGGCTCGGCCATGGTCATGGCATCCGAGACCTGATCGGTCAGTTCGTCGCCGCTCCCTTCCTCTTCCGGGGCCTCTGGCGGAGACACGTCCGTCAATTTCTTCTCGTCATCACTCATGAACCGTTCTCCTGATTCCAGGTCTCGCGTGCTCGGCCGTCGTATGCAGGCGGGGGTTGATGCGATTACCCGCCGGACGCCGCTTCGGCCTTCGGCTCAGCCTTTTCGGCCGCCTCCGTTTTCTTCCCAGCCGCATGACGCAGCCTGCTCGCCAGGCTGCGCCGCTTCCGCTGCGCCCGCTTGAGCCGCTTATGCAACGCGCGCAAGGCCGCGTTCCCTTCCGGGTTTTCCGTACCGGCCAGCCGTTCCCGAACCTTCTTCTTCAGCCGGGCTTCGTCAGTTTTTTGAGGTGCCTTGGGGGCCATAGGTCAACGTCCTCCGACATCCATCGTTACAGGTGATTAGTTCGGAAGGTGACAGTGTAGTAGAGACTTGTCGGCGGTGTCAACCGGCGTAGAAGTGGGACTGGGGGAACTCCGAGGGATTACGGAATGTCTCGACTCGCATCCTAGAGACCACCCAACGATCGGCTGCCTAGAATATCCGTCACGCGCCGCCCCCGCCGCTCGCGGAAGAGGTCGCCGGGGAACACAACGAGGCTGCGGACGGCTCCGACTTCACTGCCAGGGCCAGACGATCGCCAAAGCTGGGCAATGGCCCCGCCGATCCTCCCCGCCAAACCCTGGAGATCAGTCTCAACGAAGGGGATTCCATGATTTCCCACCACTTCCAAGGAAACCGCCGAAACCCCGACCTCCACCATGCCCAGTTTCTGAGCGGCCGCATGGGACAAGTCAATGATGCGCCCGTTCACATAGGGACCCCGGTCATTGATACGGACCCGCACCTGCTTCCCGTTCTCCGCGTTCGTCACCCGCACCACCGTTCCTAATGGCAACGTCCGGTGGGCACCGGTGAGCGCATTCATGTCATAAGACTCGCCGTTGGCCGTAAGCCAGCCATTGAAGTCACGACCATACCAGGACGCGATGCCTCGTTCCTTCGCCCCCACGTCCAGATCAGCCTGGCCTTTGGGAAGGCAGGTGCAAGCTGCCAGCAGGACACCGACCATGGAGACCAGGATCCACTTGGTACAGGATTCCATGCTTGGACTCACGCAGTCCTCCTATTCGTGAGAAACCGTTGCTTCGCTGTCTTACCAGCGCCCCGGATACGTCAGGGGAGTCAGGATCGAACCAACTGGAGACTTGGGATACGCCTGACGATTGGGGATTAGCCGAGGATTAATGAAGTGGGCGGACTATAGCAGAGGCCAGTCGGCAAGTCAAGGCAGGACTTGAGTTAGAATAAAATATCATTTATTTTCAATAACTTGAGATATTTTAAGGAAGAGAATCCCGAGTGGAGGAAGGGTCAGGATCAGGGAATAGGGAAGGCCGTGGGAAGGGATCGCTTCGGCCCACACCCCTCCCCCGTTCCCCTGGTTTCCCCCCCCATAGGTTGCCGCATCGCTGTTGAGAAGCTCCCGGTACCAGCCTGGTGCCGGAACCCCGACCCGATAGCCATACCGGGGGACCGGTGTGAAATTGCCGACACAGAGAATGCTATCAATTTGGTCCTTGGCCCGGCGAAGAAACGCAATGACGGATTGCTCCGCATCGCTGAAATCGACCCATTGAAAGCCTGGCCAGTCGAAATCCATCTGCCAGAAAGAGGGTTCCGACCTGTAGAGCCGGTTCAGGTCGCGGATGTAGCGTTGTAGTCCCTGGTGAGAGGCATATTCAAGCAGGTGCCAGGACAGGCTTTCATCATGATTCCACTCCCACCACTGTCCAAATTCCCCGCCCATGAACAGCATTTTCTTGCCAGGATGCCCGTACATATAGCCAAAAAGTGCCCGTAAATTCGAGAACTTCTGCCAATCATCCCCTGGCATCTTGGTCAGCAGCGCCTGTTTGCCGTAGACGACCTCATCGTGCGAGAGGACCAGAACGAAGTTCTCGCTGAAGGCATAGACCAGGCCGAACGTGAGCTTGTCTTGATGGTATTTGCGATAGACCGGGTCCAGGTGGAAATATTCCAGCATGTCGTGCATCCAGCCCATGTTCCACTTGAGGCTGAACCCCAGTCCCCCCAAGTACGTGGGACGGGAGACCCCTGGCCAGGCGGTGGACTCTTCGGCAATGGTCAGGACCCCTGGATACTCCCGGTGAACCACTTCATTGAATTCCTTCAAAAATTCAACTGCCTCCAAGTTCTCGTGGCCGCCATAGCGGTTCGGGATCCATTCTCCCGGTTGTCTGGCATAGTCCAAGTAAAGCATGGAGGCCACGGCATCCACGCGCAGGCCGTCAACATGGTACCGGTCCAGCCAGAAGAGGGCGCTGTTCAAGAGAAAATTACGCACCTCCACTCGGCCGAAGTTGAAAATCCGGCTGCGCCACTCAGGGTGGTAACCCAAACGAGGGTCGGCATGGTCGTAGAGTTGAGTCCCGTCGAACCAGGCCAGCGCGTGGGGATCATCGGGGAAATGGGCCGGCACCCAGTCCATGATCACCCCCAGGCCTGCCTGGTGGCAGGCATCGACAAAAGCCATAAACTCTTCCGGCCGGCCGTAGCGGCTGGTGGGAGCAAAATAGCCGGTCGTCTGATATCCCCAAGACCCGTCAAAAGGATGCTCGGTGACCGGCATCAGCTCCAGGTGGGTGTAGCCAAGGTCCTTTGCATAGGGGATGAGTTTGGCCGCGAGTTCTTGATAGGTCAGCCAGCGGTTGCCTTCTTCCGGGACCCGCATCCAGGAGCCGAGATGGACTTCGTACAGCGACAGGGGGGCCTCGATAGAATCCTGGGAACGCCGCGCTTCCATCCAACGTTGATCGCCCCACCGATAGCCGGACAGGTTCCAGACGATTGAGGCGGTCTTGGGCCGCAGCTCGGCCGCAAACGCATAGGGATCGGCTTTCAGAAAGGGAGCCCCCAGGTCCCGCGGTCTGATCTCATATTTATAAGAGGCGCCTTGGGAAACATCGGGGATAAAGAGCTCCCACAGGCCGGTCTGCCCCCGATTCCGCATGGCATGGCGCCGCCCGTCCCACCCGTTGAAATCACCGACGACGCTCACCCGCAAGGCGTTCGGAGCCCAGACCGCAAAGCGCACGCCGACAACCCCGTCGATCGTCAGGATCTGAGCCCCAAGCATCTCGTACGCACGGTAATGGCGACCTTCGGCGAACAAGTGCAGATCAAAGTCCGTAAGCAAAGGCGGATAGGCATAGGGATCGTGACAATCCCTCACGCGCCCCCCCGGCTCCGTCACCCTGAGCTTGTATTGAACCGGTTCCCCCTCAGCCGGCACCGTCGCTTCAAAGAGACCGGCTTCGTGGATGGATGTCATGGGAATGGACCGGCCCGTCCCCCCTTCCAGCAGAAGGCTGACCGACCGGGCTTCAGGCAAAAAGGCCCGGACCACCGTGGCCGGCGTTCCGTTCTTCGCAATCGGGTGAGGCCCCAAGAGGACAAACGGATCCCAATGCTCGGCCTTCACCAGCCGCTCGATATGGTCGGCGATCTCACGCATACAGTCCAACTCTATCTGATCCGGTGATGAGAGGCAATGCGTCGATGGGAATCCCTGCGGAAACCACTTGCTTGACACACCTCCGCCACTCCCCTAACATCGCACAGTCCCCTCTGGCCGATTGCTGGTCGGGAGCCGGCCGGCGAGCGCCCGTCGCACCGAGAAAAGGAGCCCATGCCCTCCCCAGGATCACCAGACCTCTTTCGGTTCCTGACCGCCCTCGTGGTCTTCGCAGGCATGACCGGCCTCACGCTGGGGCTGCGTCACGTGGCCTTCCGCACTCTGCACCGATGGGGTCTGCGGACCGGCTCGGTCATGGACAATGTGATCTTCAAGAGCCTCCGCATTCCCTCCATCGCCTGGTGTATCCTGCTCGGGCTGTACAGTGCGCTGGACCAGGCCCGCCTGCCCCAGCGGCCGAGCGTCCTGGCGCTGAACGTCGTCTACGGCCTGCTGGTGCTGTCGGTGACAGCCGCCGTCGCCAATCTCTCCAGCGCCGCCCTGAGCCATACCATGGCGGAGCACCACCTCCCGATTCCGGCGACGGGGCTCTCCTACACGATCTTCAAGGTCACCATCTGGACCCTGGGCGGGCTCGTGCTCCTGGGCAGCCTGGGAGTTTCGATCACGCCCATCTTGACCGCTTTGGGAGTCGGGGGCATCGCGGTGGCGCTGGCCTTGCAGGAAACTTTGTCCAATTTCTTCGCCGGCCTGCACCTGCTGATCTCGCAACCCTTCCGGGTGGGGGATTTCGTCAAGCTGGAAACAGGGCAGGAAGGTCGCGTCGCGGATATCGGTTGGCGCTCCACCAAGCTCCAGATGCCGCCGAACAACATCGTCATCGTCCCGAACAGCAAGATCGCCCAGTCCATCGTGGTGAATTACTCCATGCCGGACCCCAGGATGGCCGTCTCCATCCAGGTCGGGGTCGCATATGAGTCCGACCCTGATTTGGTGGAGCGCGTGTTGCTCGAAGAAGCCGTGACCGCGGCAGCGCAGGTCCCCGGACTCCTGCCAGACCCGGGTCCTTCTGTCCGCTTCATTCCCGGCTTTGGGGACTCTTCCCTGGATTTCACCCTGACCTGCCACGTGCGCCAGTTCGAGGACCAGGCCCTTGTGCAGCACGAGATCCGGAAACGCATTCTGACGCGTTTTCGTAAGGAGGGCATCATGATTCCTTTCCCCCACCGAGTCGTTCGCTTGGAGGCGCCCGCCCAGGCTCTCTCCGGCTCAGAAGGGCCTTCCCCCGGTCACGCGGCACCGAAAGAGGCGACCCCGTGATTGGGGAGCACTTCTGGGAGCAGCGGCGTCGCCACCCCGTGATTGCGGGACGTTCGCCACGGCTTTGCTGGACGTCTTATCGGATTAGGACGAACGGAGCGGGCGGAGAAACCGGTTGGGGAAAACGGACCGGAGCGCCGGCGCTCCGGTCGTCATGGGTTGCGGATCGAGGTTACTTCAGGCGAAGGAGGTTGTTGTCCACTTTCGTATTCGCCAGCAATTTTTCGAGGCTATCCGACAGGACCTCGCTCGCGAGTTCCTGCGCATCTTCCGGATCAAACCAAAAAACCTTCTGCGCCCCGTCCCCGTTCAACGTCATACGGACAATGCTCCCGTCCGCTTTGTTCGTACCCTCCACCACCAGCTTGGTCTTGACGGTGACCTCCGTCTGAAAAATGTGGCTCTCGGCATTCACGGAGAAATTCAACAGCTTGCCGGAGAACACGACATCCGGGCTCCCATCCACGCGCCACCCCTTGCGCTTGAGATAGTCGGTCATGACCTTGGCCACCACGTCGCCCGGCTTCCCACCCGGCACGTTGAACGTCGTCTCCCCGCCCCAGAGGTGGCGGCGGACCCCCAACCGGGCTTTCTCAGGCCTGGAGTCCTCGAAGGAGGCCACCGTGACGGTGAGGCTGTCGGCCTTCTTGCCCTTGTCGGAGGAGGGCTGCACCGCCTGCACATCCAGATTGACCGTTTGTTTGGTCGCGCAGCCCGCCATGGCCAGCAGTCCCACGGTGAGCACCATCAGATACGTTTGTCGATGAGTCCGCCTGATCACGAGTGCCTCCTCTATGATTTGGTCAGCGTTGAGAACGCGGACGTCCCGCCCAGCCTCTCAGCGGCTGCACTGAGCAACTATTGCAAGGTCAGGTGCGCCCGCCGATTCTGCTGCCAGCAATCCTTGCTGTGCTCCGTGCAGAAGGGTTTCTCCTTGCCGTAGCTGGTCACCTGGATCTGGGCCGTCGGGAGCCCCAGATCTCCCAGGTACCGCTTGGCCGCCTGCGCGCGACGCTCCCCCAATACGAGGTTGTAGGCCAAGGTCCCGCGCTCATCGCAGTGGCCGGAGATCAGCAGCTTCCAGCCGTTCTCCGCCTTGAGCAGGCGGGCATCCTGTTCCAGCGCCGATTTCCCGTCGTTCCGGATCGCGGCCTTGTCATAGTCGAAGTACACGTCTGCGAGCGCCGCGGCCAGCCGTTCCGTCGGCGCGGGAGCCGCTTCAGCAGGAGCAGCCTCGGTCGGAGCTGCCTTCGCCACCAGCGGTGGAGCTTCTGGCTCCGCCACACGGGCTTCCGGCGGCGCTTCCGGCTTGCCGAATCCCATCTCTTCACGCGAGGGTGCCGGCTGGCTCGGTTCCGCTTGCGGAACGCTTGGCTCAGCTCGCGAGACGCGCGGCGCCTCCGCCGCCTTCTGCTCCTGCACGGGGCCGGGCACCAGGGTCTGGTCGCCCGCCGAAGTGGACAGATTCTTGCTGCAGCCGGCCAGCAAGGCCATGACGGCCACGCCTAGAGACAGTGACGCAACACGCATGCTCGACGATAGCATCATAGAGGTTCCTTTACCTTGTTTATTGGACATGAATCGATCGGGCGACGAGCCCGTCTTCATTCTTCACATAGCTGATTGACGCCGTCTCGCCCAACTTGACGTTGTCCAGCGTGACTTTCTTGCTTCCCCTCGTGATCACCGTGCCGGCGTCCACAACGGCGCCGACGATCAATTCCTGCTTCTTGGCCGTCATGGACTTCACCACGATGACCGGCGGACTATCCGAGACATTGACCGCCACCACTTCGCCTTTGACCGTACGAGCCGGTGCATCCGCGGCCGCGAACGGCACCATGCTCCCGATCAGGCCGACTACCGTCAGCGTAACGAACAGCGTGCGCAGCATAGTCCCTTTTCCCATCCTTTCCGTCTCCATCGTCCACTCCCTCTCCGCCAGTTCTGCGGACGCCCTGGTGAATACCAATCGTGGCTACTATAGCAGATTTTTTTATTTCGGCAAGAGAGAACCTCGCTTACGATAAACCTGAGTGGTAATGCGTAAGGAACACGGCAAAAAAGCCCGCACGGCTCGCAGGTCTCTCACCATGCCGCACCTCACGATTCACGTCTCGCGAACCGACCGGCCCTTGACTGGTCCCCGGGGGACGGCTAATATTCAGCAGGACCCGCGGCCTTTACCTGAACAAGGCCGCGGGTCCTGCTGCAAAAACAGGGACAAGAACCGCACCTGAGATGATCGAAGCGCACCACATCACCAAACGCTACGGAGACCTGACGGCCATCGAACGGGTCACGTTCACGGTCGCGAAAGGCGAGGTGCTGGCCTTTCTGGGGCCCAACGGCGCCGGCAAGACGACCACCATGCGCATCCTGACCTGCTTCATGCCGGCCACCGAAGGGACGGCCCGCGTGGCCGGCTTTGACTGTTTCGAGCAGCCGGTCGAAGTCAAGCGCCGCATCGGCTATTTGCCCGAGACTCCGCCCGTGTATCAGGAATTAACCGTCTCGGAATACTTGACCTTCGTCGGACGTATCAAGGGCATGAACTCAACGGACCTGCGCCGGGGGCTGGACCGTGTGGTGGAACGGCTCTCGCTGGGCGACGTCCGGCACCGCCTGATCGCCAACCTGTCACGGGGCTACCGGCAGCGGGTGGGGTTGGCGCAAGCATTGCTGCACGACCCGCCGGTCTTGATCCTGGACGAACCGACGGTCGGGCTGGACCCCAAGCAGATCATCGAGATTCGCGAACTCATCAAGAGCCTGGCCGGCTCGCACACTGTCATTCTCAGCACCCATATCCTGCCGGAAGCCACGGCCGTCTGCCAGCGGGTCGTCATCATCAACGGGGGACGGATCGTGGCGGAGGATACACCGGAGCGTCTGTCCGCCAGACTGCGCCGCTCGGAAAAACTCAGCGTGACGGTGAAGGCCCCGCCGGCCGATCTGGCCGACCGCTTGCGCACCCTGCCCGGCGTGCTGGCGGTCTTCGAGCCCACGGACGGCAGCGCGTTCCTCCTGGAGTGCGAGCTGGGCCGGGACCTGCGGGACGACGTGGCCCGCTTCGTCGTCACGAACGGCTGGGGCCTGCTGGAACTGAAAACCGTCTCGATGACGCTGGAAGACGTGTTCCTGCACCTGACCCAGCACGAAGAAGGGGTGGGAACGCCTCCCGGACCCATCCAGACCAAGGAGCCCGCACACTCATGACGCCGGTCAGCGCCATCGTGGCCAAAGAACTGCGCTCCTACTTCGTTTCGCCGATCGTCTACGTGGTGAGCGCCGTCTTCCTGCTCATCTTCGGCCTGCTCTCCTATGCCTACGTCGTCTTTGCCGGCAACCAGGCGGTCAGGATGATGCAGATCCAGGGCACCGCGCCCCAGCTCAACCTGAACGACCTGGTCTTCCGGCCCACATTCGGCAGCATGGCCATCGTCCTGTTGCTGGTGCTCCCCCTGCTCACCATGCGCCTCTTCGCGGAAGAGCGGAAACTCCGGACGTTCGAGCTGTTGATGACTTCCCCCGTTGGCATCAACGAAATCGTGTTCGGCAAATTTCTGGGCGCCTACGTCATCCTCTTGGGCTTGTTGGGGATGACCGGCCTCGTCCCCCTGGTCCTCTCACTCTACAGCAGCTTCGACTGGAATCCGATCCTGACCGGCTATCTGGGTCTCGCCCTCCTGGGGGCCTTGTTCGTGGCCACGGGCCTCCTGGCCTCGGCGCTGACCGAAAACCAGGTCGTGGCGGCCTTCCTGAGCTTCGGCCTGCTCCTGCTGGTCTGGCTGCTGGGCGGGCTGGGGACGATCCTGGGGGATACGATGCTCGGGAACGTGATCTCCTACGTGTCCTTCTTCGAACATTTTGACCGCCTGGTCCGCGGGCTGATCGACACGAAGGACCTGGTCTATTTTCTGTGCGGCCTGGTCCTGATGCTCTTCCTGGCCCATCGTGTGGTGGAGTCGCAGCGATGGAAATAATGAGGAACGGCGTGGCAGCCGGACCAGCCCTGTGCTCGCAGAGCGCGCACGCTCAGTCAGAAGGTACCCGCTCGATACGCGCAGTGGAAGCCAGCCCAAGCCACCCTCTGAGAGTGGGGGCTAAAAAAAGAGAAGTGGACATTCCATGAACCGGTTGGCTTCATCGCTGGGCATCGTGGGCGCGGGGCTGGGCGTCGCGGGCCTCGTCGCCTACAGCCTCACCCCCGAGCAGCTCTGGTTGGTCACCCTCAGCGAGGGGGCGGCCCTGGTCTGCCTGGTGGTCTTCTTCGTGAGTCACTTTGAAACCCTCAAGGCCTTCTCGGTCCGTCGCTCCACGCGCCTGGGGTTGAACAGCATCCTGATGGTCGGACTGTTTGTCGCCATCCTGGTCATCGTCAATTTCCTCGCCGCGCGCCATTCCCAACGGTGGGACTTCTCCGAAACCCAGCATTTCACCCTGGCTCCGCAGACGCACAAGGTGCTGCGAAACCTGACCCGCGACGTCAAGGTCACGGTCTTCTCCCAGGACCGGAGTCAGGCCTACATGACGTACAAGGACCTGCTGGACAGCTACAAGCAGGAAAGCGACAAGCTGACGGTGGAGTTTGTGGACCCGGAACGGCGGCCGGCGGTGGCCCGTCAGTACGGGATCACCAGAACCGATACAGCCGTGATCGAGAGCGGGCCCCACACGACCCGCGTGACCGCCGCTTCCGAGGCGGAGCTGACAGGCGCGCTGATCCGGGTATCCAAGGACAGCAAGAAAAAGATCCTGTTCGTGGACGGACACGGGGAGCGCGGCATCGCGGACCAGGAACGGACCGGCCTGTCCGTGGCGAAAGAGGCGCTGGTCAAGCAGGGCTATGACGTGGAAGCCCTCACCCTCCTGCAAGCCAGCTCGGTGCCGGAGGACACCTCGGTGCTGGTGCTGGCAGGCCCCACGCGGCCGGTCACCAAAGACGAAAAAGACCGCATCGCCCGGTACGTCGCTTCCGGCGGCCGCCTGCTGATCCTCCTGGATCCGGACACACAGGCTGACCTGGATGATCTGTTAAGCCAATGGGGTGTCGAGGCGGGGAAGGGCGTCCTGGTGGATCTGCAAGATCGGCTGGCGCAGGGAGACCTGACCGCGCTCATGGTCCGGACTTTCACCGAACACGAGATCACCCAGGACTTCAACTTCGCCGTCTTGTTCCCTCTGTCCCGCCACTTGGTCTTCCATGAAGAGACAGGCAAAGAATGGGACTTCGTCCCCCTGGCCCGCACGTCGGCCAGGAGCTGGGCCGAGACCGACCTGAGGGGCCGCGTCGTCGGCTTCAACGAAAAAGAGGATGTGCAGGGCCCCCTGCCCCTGGCCGCCGCCCTCACCCCCAAAAAAGCGCCGGAAGAAGGAGCGAAGCGGGCGGCGATCGTCGTGGTCGGCAACTCTTCCTTCGCCAGCAACGCCTACGTCAACTTCCCCGGCAACACCGATTTCCTGTTGCATACCCTGGGGTGGTTGGCCGAAGAGCGCGATCTCATCTCCATCACGCCCAAGGAGCCGGCTTTCCGGCCCTTCATCCCCAACCCGACCCAGGAACGGATACTCCTCTACGTCCAGGTGCTCCTCCTGCCGGCCCTCACGTTCCTCTGGGGCATGGCAACGTGGCGCAGACGGCGCCGTCTGTAGAGGCCGCCATGAAACGCTACTGGTTCACAATCCTGATGGCCCTCACGCTGGCCGGCCTGGGTGCCTACGTCTACTGGGTCGAGCTGCCTTCCGAGCGCAGCCAGACCGTGACCGAGACGCAGGAGAAGAAGCTGCTGCCCTTCGAGGAGCGGGAGATCACCGGTCTGACCGTCCGCACGGAAAGCGGCGAGGTGGTCCTGGTACCGGATGAAGGACGGGCCTGGAAAATCGCGTCGCCGATCCAGGCGGCGGCGGACAACCGCGAAGTCGAAGCCCTGCTCCGGGCGCTGGCGTTGGGCAAGGTGGCGCGGGTCGTGGAAGAAAAAGCGGCGGCGCTGGCGCCCTTCGGGCTTGAAAAACCCTCCGTCGTCCTGACCGTCAAGGCCGGAGCCAGCCAGGAAACTCTGTCGCTGGGAGACAGCGGCCCGATCTCTTCCACTCTCTATGCCATGCGGGAGTCCGACAAGAAAATCCTGTTGACCAACCTGGCCCCCAAGGATTTTCTCAACAAAACGCTGCTGACGTTCCGCAAGAAGGAAGTGCTGCGCCTGGATCAGAACCAGGCCGAACGCCTGCGACTCACCTACCCAGCCGGCGAGATCGTTCTGTACCGGCAAGACGCGGGGGGCCATGGAACCCAGCCGGAAGCGGCCTCCCCGGCGGACAAGAAAAAATGGAAGATTCGCTTTCCGATCGAGGCGGAGGCGGACCAGGTCGAAGCCCGCAGCCTTCTCCTGAAGCTGGAAGACCTCAAAGCCCTGGGGTTCGTCGATCCGGGGCCCCAGCATGACCAGCTCCTGCAACGGCTTACGAAGCCGGAGGTCAAAATCACCGTCCACGCCGGCGGCGCAGACCAGACGGTCAAGCTGTACCAGCCGGACCCGTCAAGCGGCGAGGCCTACGCAGTGACGGCCAATGAAGCGCCCATCTATCGTGTCAGCCCGGCGGCCATCCGGGACTTCTCCAAGGAACTCTTCGCGCTCCAGGACAAGCGCCTGCTGGGCGTGAATCGGGACGACATCGCCATGCTGGCGGTCAAGACCAGGGACCAACGGTACATCCTCATCAACCAGAACGGAGAATGGGTCCTGGAAGACCAGCCGGCCGAGAGGCTGAACCAGGAAGCCGCAGACCTGCTCGTCAGCCGGGTCGTGACCCTGCCGGCCGAGCTGCGCGTGGTCAAGCAGGCCGGCCCGCTCGCCCCGTACGGCCTCGCCAGCCCGGCCGCGGAGTTCACCGCGACGGCCAAGGACGGCAAGCAACGGGGCAGGCTCGTACTGGGAAGCAGTTCGGGTGGACTGGTCTATGCGATGGGACAGGGACTCTCCGGTATTTTTCAAGCACGAGCCGACCTGCTCACCCAGATTCCGACCAAAGCCGATCTGAAGGCCAAGGAGCGACAAGTCAGCGGCGTGACGAAGTAAGTCATCCCCGGCTGCCCGTTTCCCCCGTCCACTCGGTCTCATCACCTCCCGCATCGGGACAGCGGTCGGCCTTTTCCTTCATCTCTTCGCTCTTTCAAGAAGAAATTGTTCCATCAAAAAAGGCCCTGGATGAGGCATTCATAAGACATCGCGGTCAAATGGAATTGCGGGCCGGTCAGATTCTCAGGGGAGGACTCCGTGGTTTTGAGTGGGCTCCCAAGGGGGAATCGCTGTTGGCTGAGCGGCTGGCTACACATCAGACAGAAGCCTCTTTTGCTCTCGAGTTCACAGCCGCATCGCAGGCACCCTTTATATCCTCTGGCAAACATCATAGGCTTTCCAAGACAACCATCAAGAGACGTTTGCTGACTCACAGTGCCCCAGAATGAGGTTATATCTTTGAGCAAAGGTTATGCCTCCGGCGTTCTCTCGAAACTTGTTTTTTAGTTTCAGCCGGTTCGCCGGGGTTGGCTTGTAACGTGAGGAGAACGAACCTGAAGGAAGGGACCTGCAGCAGTTTTGTCCAGGCCGAGATAACACGTTGGCCTTGCAGTGTTTTGCGTCTGTATGGAATCGCATACCCTCTGTAGGGCAAATCGCACATGAGCCTGACGTGGTCCCAACGAGATTCGAATCCCTGTTTGAGCCTTGAGAGTGAGAAGATTGCGGCTTTCGCAAGGGCTTGATTCGGTTCCTAATTCCCCGTTCTTTTTGTCGATCCGCTTGCAGGCGCAACATAGGTTTTGGACCTGCTGATGGCAGATCATGAAATCATTCGGCAATCCCCCCTCTCAAGAAAATCCAAATCAACATGATAATCAGCACATCCGTGACTTCCATGGTCCACCTCTTGCCGTATGTCGATAGACCACTAACCCCGTTCCACACCCATGACCTGCCTCCAGTCGCTATCCACGATGAACTTGACGCGATGGCTCGCTTAGAATCGGACTGCGAGACCTCCCGTTACCCCATAATCCGGGGCTCCATCGGACAGCCCCACGAGAAACCCCGCATTCAGCCGGAACATCTGCGTCAGCTTATAGCTCAGGTCGAAGTACAAGTCCTGGGGATCCTGCAGTCCGGGAACGACCGCCGTCCAATATTCGTAGTAGACGCTGCCGAGCAGGTTGGGCGTCAAGTAATAGCCGAGGCCGATGTCGTAGTTCCATTGGTTCTTGAGTGAAATCCCCGGGGGGGAGCCGATAAACGTGTAGCCGAGGTCTGCGAAACTAATCCACCGGTCCGTGAGGCTTTTGGATAACTGAACGCCGAATTTCTCATCAAACTCCCCGGTGCCCAACCCCCGGCTCGCATCGGCCGTCGGAAACTTTACGCGTGCAATGAGCGCGACAGTGGGCAGCAGCCCTGTCTCATCCAGGACGTAGTACCGGCCCTGAAGCAGCATGTCCCCGATGCCGCTCTGGGTAGTTCGGGTGACGGTCGTTCGTGTCTGGACACTGCGCCCGTTGCGGGTTACGGTTGTCGTGGGACACGTGCCGCCCGTTGCGTTCGGCACGCCGCTCAGCAAGGTCACGTTGCAATCGCCCGTGACCGACAGATAGGGGATGATTAAGGTCACATCGCCGTCCTCGAATAAGCGGCGTATAGAGAGCGGAATCGACGTAATGTCGGTTCGGGAGCCCGTGCCATAGGTTCCTGACGAATGGTACGCCGAGAGCCCCACCTGCCACTTGTCATCGCCCCCCCAACTTGGCTGAACAGACAGCCCCAGGCACAGCCAGAAGATAAGAAGCAAACTGTGGAGGACTCTGATGGCAACTGCTGTCAGAGAGATTACCGGACTGTCCCTGTCCAAAATGGTTGCCATGCGCGCCCTGTCGCCGAACACAGAATGGAGAGACAAGCATCGTGAACATATCTAGCACTGCTGTCGCGTCCAGCTCCGCAAAACGTCCTTTTGGTCAAAGGTCAGC
>CAZKHY010000053.1:0-21113 GCA_964552455.1 uncultured Nitrospira sp. | reverse complement strand
CGCTCGAGGCGTTCAGGGGGACGTGCACCACGATCGTCACATCGGTCCACTGGGCCACGGTCGCGGGACGGCCGTTGAACAGGACCGCATCCTCGGCCGCTTTCTGCGCGCCGAAGCCCTTCCCGAACAGCACCACCTTGGTTCCGACCGGCCCGCCAGCGGGGTCCACGCGGATCGTCGGCAGGACCTTGACGGAGACGGCGTTGCTCACGCTGTATTCCACCGGAGCGCAGCAAGAGCCGTCCGGCAAGGGATCCGAGGACGCCAGACGCACGACCACCTCGCCAGAACCGGCGTTGGCCGGGACCTCCACTTCGATCTTGTCGTCACGCCACCGGCGTACCCGCGCCGGCACCCCGCTGACCAGCACATCGTTGACGCCGAACATCGTATTGGGATCCTTCGATCCGGCCGTGTTGCCGAAATGGGCCCCGGCAATCTGCAGGATCGTCCCGGGCTCGACTTCGACGGGCGTCAAAGCCTGGATGGTCGGCCGCAGGACGGTGAACGTCCCGGCCGCCGTTTTCTTTTTTCCCCTGACGACCTCCACCGGTCCGCTGGTGGCTCGGAGCGGGACTTTGACCGACAAAAGGTCCGGCTCCCACCGTTGGATCAGGGCCGGCACCTTGTTGAACAGCACGCGGTTCTCCTGGGTGGACTTGAACGAACCAAATCCCTTCCCGGAAATAGCCACCGTGGCCCCCGGCGGGGCAGCGTCAGGTGAAAGAACCGTTTCGGCCCGAGCCGGGGTCAGCCAGCCGATTGCCGATACCCCCAAGCAGAACCAAAGAACCAACCTCATGAGTGCATGTCTCCTGGAATTCCAACCGTCGGGACGGGACGGATCGCGCGTGGCCAAAACCCCACGCAAGCGGTGGCATGAGGGCCGGAGCATCGCGGAGGGCAGAAGCCCTCGCACTATAACAAGCGTCGTTTTTTGCTGTCAAGGCGGCCGGTCACGGGGTGTGCGGCGTATTGGCCAGGCTCGCCAACACCGCTTCGGCCGCCGCACGCACTTCGTTGTCCCCGTCGTGCCGTGCGACCGCTTCGATCGCAGGCTTGGCCTCGGGCGAGTGGATCGACCCGAGGGCGCCCACCGCCAGAAGCCGCACCTGCCGGTCTCCGTGTTCCAGCAGCTTGGTCAGGACCGGAAGCGCCTTGGGATCCTTCAGCCGACCCAGCTCGATGATCGCGTTATTCCGGGCCTGCCTCGCAAAGAGGACATCCGAGGCCAGCAAGGGGTTGGCGGGGTTGGAGTCGGTCTCCGCAGCCGAGCTGGTTTGGTGAGGCTCATGCTCGATCAGCCGTTCCAGCCCTTGGACCAGCGAGCCGTTGACGTCGAGACCGGAGGCGGCCCGCCCCTTCACGAGATCGCCGAGGAAATAAAAATACGGGTTCGTCTCGAACCGGTGCAGCACCTCGATGTACGGCCCGGTGTCCCGATCCGCATAGGTCGGGGACTCCCGGATCGTCAGCTTGAGCAGTTGTCCCCGCTGGGCATGTTCAAGCGTGATCGTGCAGGTGATGTCCGTTCCATACAGATCGATGCGGAACTGCCTCCCCCGCTCTTCCCGATACTCCACCTTCACGGTAAGCTCATGGGGATCGGCCTGGGTCGGGACGACGGCAAACCCGGCCGCGCCCAATTTCATTTTCAACGAAGGGACCAACCCGAAGGAGACCCGCCCCCGCGACCTCCAGGTTGAGCTCGTGACGTCCAGATACACCTTGGCCTGGCCCGCGAGTCCGGGTTCGGCCCCGGCCGGCCGCCGCTCCTCGGCCAGCGTGGACAGCGCTCCCTGGAGCAGGACGGCGGCAAACACAAAACCCGCACAGATCGTTCTGCACACGGCAGGTTATTTCCCCTGTTCGGTCACTTGGAGGATCAGTTCCAGCTCGACGGGGGCGTTGAGCGGCAGTTGCGCCGCCCCCACCGCCACGCGTGCGTGGCGACCCGCATCCCCGAACAGATTGACGAGCAGATCGGACGCGCCGTTGATCACCGCCGGCTGCTGCACGAAGCCTTCGGCCGAGGCGACGTGGCCGACCAGCCGGACGACCTGTTTCACCCGTTCAAGCGCCCCCAACTGGCTCCGCACGATCGCCAAGGCATTGAGCAGGGCGATCCGCGCCGCCTCATACCCCTGCTCGACCGTCACCTCCCGTCCCAATTTTCCCTCGAGCGCCAGCTTCCCATCCCGAAAGGGAAGCACCCCGCTCACGAACAGCAGGTCGCCCGCCTGCACCGCCGGCACGTAGGTGGCCACCGGCTTGGGCGGAGACGGCAACGTGATGCCAAGCTGGGTCAGTTTGTTTTCCACGGGCCGGACCATGCGCGTCCCTACCCCAACACCAGCGAATCCAGGAAGCTCTCGCCCCAGGCCAAGCGCTTGACGCCCAAGGCATCGGCAATGGTCTGGCCGAGATCGGCAAAGGTGGGACGGGTTCCGAGGTTGACCCCGCGCGCCAGGTGGGGCCCGCAGGCCAGCAGCGGGACATATTCGCGTGTATGGTCGGTCCCCTTCGTCGTTGGGTCGTTGCCGTGATCCGCGGTGAGGCAGAGGAGATCCCCTTGCCGCATCCCGCCCAGCAGTTCCGGCAGCCGGGCATCGAAGGACTCGAGCGCCTTGGCGTATCCGGCCGCATCGTTGCGATGCCCGTACAGCATGTCGAAATCGACCAGGTTCACGAAGATCAAGCCCCGGGGCACCATGGACAGAACACGGACCGTTTCATCCACGCTGGCCTCATTGTTGCCCGTATGGATGGCGCGGGTCAATCCCCGTTCCTTGAACAGGTCATCGATCTTGCCGATGCCGATGACCGGATGTCCTGCCTGCTTGAGCAGATCCAGCAGCGTCTGCCCGGGCGGCTCCAGGGAAAAATCTCGCCGTTCCTCCGTCCGTTGGAATGAGCCCGGCTCTCCCGTAAACGGCCGCGCAATGACCCTGGCCACCCGATGGGGCGGCCTCAAGACTCTCCTGGCTTCACGACACATCTGGTAGAGCTGCTCCACGGGAACCACTTGCTCATGGGCCGCGATCTGAAAAACGCTGTCGGCGCTGGTATAGACGATCGGAAAGCCGGTGCGGAGATGCTCCTCTCCCAACTCCTTGATGATCTCCGTCCCGGAAGCCGCCTTGTTGCCCAGAACCTTCCGCCCGATCGCCTGCTGGAACGCCTCAATGACCTCGGTCGGAAACCCTTGGGGGTAGGTGGGAAACGGATGGTCCAGCACGATCCCGGTCATTTCCCAATGGCCCGTCGTCGTATCTTTCCCCTTGGACAACTCCGCCATCTTGCCGAAACATCCGTCCGGCTCCCCCATCCGGCGGATACCGGCAAAATCCCCGACGTAACCGAGCCCCAAGGCCTCCAGATTCGGCAGGGCGAGCCCCCCCACCGCCTCCGCCACGTGTGCCAGCGTATTGCTCCCGCTGTCTCCATAATGGGCCGCATCGGGCAAGGCCCCCACGCCGAGGCCGTCCAGCACGATAAGAACCACGCGATTGATCATGCCCGCCATGGAGCCCCTTCCTTCTCTCCCTGTGTTGCCCACCAACGCGGATTGAGCAAGGCGCCTGGCGGGATCGCCCCGATCGCGCCGGCTCAGCTTTGGCCCGCCGAATCGGCCGCGACGGCCTCGGCGACTTTGCCCAGCAGGACTTCGTTCGAGACGACTTCGTAGAAGACGTTCCGGGTCGGTTCGCCGAACTTGGGATGCTGCCTGTCAAGGAGGCGCATTCGCCCTTCGCGCACCACGACCCGGTGCATGGCTCCCTTCAGGTCGGGATAGCGCCCGGTATAGACCGTCGTGGGAGCCTCATCGCCGGGCACCGGCACGTCCAGCCGCTGCAAGGCAATTTCCGACCGGAGCTTGGCGAAGGCCGCCGGATCCAGCTCGATGCCGTTGAGATTGTACCGCAGGTGGACTTCCCCTTTTTCGCCCCGCAGCGGGTCCCCCTCCGGAATCTCATAGATCTCCACGTTGGCGTAACTGCCGGGGAGCTGGCTTCGCTGCTTGCGCAACATCCACGAACAGGATGAGAGCCGATCCGCCTTGCCGATCGCGGAGGAAATCATGATTGGATTGTTGCCGTCGTAGAGGAACATGGGCGGCTCGTCCTGAAACACCAACCCGATGCCCAACTCCAGTTCCGGCAGCCCTTCCTTCCTGCAGACGGCATTGTGCGCCTGCACCATGCTCAACAGCCGCTTCGCCAGCCCGCAGGCGCGTGCCACGCTGAACCGGTGCTCCAGGGCCTCCTCGTGCTCCACGATGCTCAGGATGACCGCGTCCCCCTCGATAAACACTTTGCTGGCGCCGTAGAGTTCGAGCAGCTCGTTGAGCGGGGCGAAGAAATTCAGGCTGAAATGCGAGGCCGGATTGAGCCCCCGGTCCCGCAACTCCGCAACCATGGTCGTGGAGCCGCGCACGTCCGCCTTCAAGATGACGTGTCCCAGGACCGTTTGCGCAACGGCCCCCTCCTCGTTCGCCCCCAGGAATTCATAGAGGGTATGGTTGGCGCGGGACAAGCGGATATGCTTGGGGTCGTCCTGAAGCTGAATCTGGTTCATCGCCTGGTGGGTCAGATGATAATTCGCCAGATCGCGCCGGAACGTGACAAAGTCCTTGAGGAAGCGCACCAGACGTTCCCGCTGCTGCCGGCAGGTCAGCCCGTCCACCCGTTGAGCCGCCTTGCTGAGGAGGTCGAGCGGAAGCACCTTGCCGGTGGCCTGCTCCTTGTCCCTGGCTATGAGCAGGATCTCTTTCCTCTTCACCGTTCCGGCCAGATACTGGTGCAACTGCTGCGCGGTGAACACGGCGGAGAAGTCCCGGTGCAAGGGAGCCAACTCGTAGCTGGCCACGATCTGGGGCAACAGCCCGGCCGAGCGGAACTTGTTCTCCACGCCCGCCAGCAGACGCCGCTGGAACCGGATTTGCTCGGCCAGCCTGTCCCTGTTCTCCTCGTTCTTATGCCGTCTGGCCGCCTTCAAGCGCTCCTTGTAGAGGCTTGAATTGAACAGGACATCCACGTTGGCCGGCACGTCGGCCCAGGCCGTCTGCTCTTTGACCGCAACCTCCGTTGAGGCGCCCTTGGCGTTGGACTGCTGGAACAAGTACGGGAGCTGGCTGTCGATGGCCGAGAAGCTGTACAGCTCGTCTTCCCCCTGGCCCATCAGGACATAGTGCTTCATCATGATCTCGTCATCCAGGGGGTTCTCCGCCTGCAGGAGCGGATTCGAGAGGATTTCCTGCGGCAGGGACCAGCGCTCTCCCAGCAGGGACTGGCGCAGTTCCCCGATCGTTCCTTCTTCGACTTTGAACAACTGCGTGAACAACTGCCGGTTCAGCTTGTAGCGAAGCCTGGCTCGATTGCGCACCAGCCAGCCCAACCGCTCGGTGAGCTCCAGCCGGTCGCTGTCCGAAGCCGATCCCCCGGAGGTCAGAGCCCCCTTCAATCCCTGCCGGAGTTGATCCAGTTCCCCCTGTACGTGCCGTAAGATCGCTTTCATCGCGGCCACCTGCACCATCTGGACGAGGGACAGTCCCCCTTCGACCTTGGCACGATGGATGGCCGCCTCCAGCATCCGGGCATAACTGCTCCTGAAATCCTCCCAGGTCTGGCGCGTCGGCCCCGAAGCCTTCTCACCCCACCGGCCTCGCCCGATCTCCTGCTCCAGGATGCTCGCCGTCACCCGCTTCACCTGGGCCAGAAATTGCGGGCTGAGACGCGCATCGATGTGCACGTTGTCGATTCCCTTTTGAAACCCCTGAAAATCAATGACGGCGGAGCGGCTCTGCTGGAGAGGGTAGAGAGAGCCCGCTGGCTCAGCGGGCTTGTGGAAGAGGTTCAGCAGCCGGCAGAACAGATTTTGCAGCATTCTCCTCATGGGCAAGCGCCTTGGGCATGGGAGTCAGCGGTCAGGATCAACGTGGCAGACAGCCGGCACGGCTACCGCCGGGTCCCCGCGGTCGATCGGGTGGCCAGCCACTCCTGCATGATCTTCACGGACGCACTGGTTCCGATCCGGTCCGCTCCGGCCGCCAGCAGGGCGAGGGCGAACTGGAGATCTCTGATCCCGCCCGAGGCCTTCACCTTGGCCCGGCCTGCCACCGTTTCTTTGAGCAGCCGCACGTCCTCGATGGTCGCCCCAGCCGGGCCGAAGCCGGTGGACGTCTTGACATAGTCCGCCCCTGCCTCGAGCACCAGCCGACAAGCCGTGATCTTCTCCTGCTGCGTGAGGTAGCAGGTCTCGATGATCACCTTGTGCTCGACGCCCGGCGTCGCCGTCACCACCTCTGCGATATCCTCCCGCACGAGGTCGTACGCGCCCGACTTGAGACGGCTGATGTTGAGGACCATGTCCAGCACGGAGGCGCCGCACCCCACGGCCTCCTCCGCCTCGGCCACTTTGGTCCCGGTCGTCTGGGACCCGTGAGGGAACCCGACCGGCGCGCCGACTCTGACGGAAGCTCCGGCCAAGACCGACACGGTCTCCCGCACGTAGCAGGGAGGAACGAAGACGACCGCGAAACCGTAGCGCCTCGCCTCCTCGCAGAGGCGGAGCACGTCGGCCCTGGTCGCATCGGGCCTGAGGACCGTGTGGTCGATCCGCGCCGGCAACTCGGCACCCCAGTCACCAGAGGCCATCGAGAGATCCCTTTCCCTCACGCGATTCTTTTCGCCAATCACCGACCGGCCCTGGTCAAGACAACCGCCGCGCCGGCCGCCGCTGGTACTTCTCCACCGCCCGGTTATGTTCCGCCAGCGTGGAGGAAAACGTATGGGTCCCGTCGTTGCGGGACACGAAATACAGATAGCTGCTCGGGACCGGATAGAGAGCCGCCATGATCGCCCCCGCACCGGGGTTGGCAATGGGCCCTGGCGGAAGCCCGGTGACGCGATAGGTGTTATAGGGGCTGGCCACGGCCAGATCGCGTTTTTTCAAGTTGCCGTCGAAGGACTCCAGCGCGTAAATGACCGTCGGATCGCTTTGGAGCGGAATCCGTCGTTTCAAGCGATTGTGGAAGACCGCCGAGATCAGCGTCTGCTCCTCCTCCGCGCCCGTCTCCTTCTCGATGACCGAGGCCAGGGTCAGGACCTGGTGCACCGTCATGCCCACGTCCTTCGCCCTGACGCGCAACTCCGGCGTCAAGGCCTGCTCCAAGCCCTGCACCAGCGTGCCGATAATCTCCGTCGCCTTGGTATGCTTCGCAAAACGATAGGTGTTCGGAAACAAGTAGCCTTCCAGACTGGTCAGGGCGGCTTCATCCAGGTCAAGCGTGCGGATGAACTCCCGGTCGTGCGAGAGCCTGAGAAACTCGGCCGGGTCCGCCAGCCCCTTCTGGCCAAGGAGCTCGGCAATTTGGGCGGCGGTATAACCTTCCGGAATCGTGACCGTATGGAGGACCACGTGGCCGCTGAGGATCTCCGACAGGATCTCCTTGGGCTTCATGCCTGCGTGCAAGGCGTACTCACCGGCCGGGACCCTGCGATCCACCGCGCTCAGTTTGCCCAGCAGCAGGAACCCCCATTGACTGGCCAGGAGCTGCTCCTTTTCCAACAGAGCGGCCACCTGCCGGAATGATGCCCCCTCGGGAATCTCCACCACCTTGACCTGCCGATTGCCGGTCCGATCGGCCGGCTGCTCCG
Source organism: uncultured Nitrospira sp. (assembly GCA_964552455.1). Classification (GTDB taxonomy): domain Bacteria; phylum Nitrospirota; class Nitrospiria; order Nitrospirales; family Nitrospiraceae; genus VGXG01. Next base: position 13,455 of record CAZKHY010000053.1, on the reverse strand, counting down.
TGACCCAGAATAGCCACCCTCCTCCTGCCAGGACGAAGAAGACGGCCAGCCCCAAGACGATCCGCAGGTTCATGTCCGTTCCAAAACCGTCCCTGCGTCTCCCCCAACCGACTGGTCTTCGTCTCCACAGGCTGGTCCGGCGTGGCCAGTTGACGACAGGCTTTCAAGGTAGCTCTGAAGCAGGATCGCGGCGGCCACCCGGTCGACGGTCCCTTTGCGCTTGCGTCGGCTCACGTTCGCCTCGATCAAAAGATCTTCCGCCGACCTGGTCGTCAACCGCTCATCCCAGGGAACAACCGGGACGGGCAAGGCTTCCTCCAGCTTCTCCATGAACCGCTTGACCCCCTCGGCCTCCGGTCCGATACGGCCGTCCAACCGGAGCGGCAACCCCATCACCACCTGACGGACATGATGCTGCTCCACCAAATGCCGGATGTGGGCGACATCCGACGCCTCCGACCGCCGCTCGAAGGTTTCCAGCGGCTGGGCGATCCACCCCATCTCGTCGCTCAACGCAACGCCGATACGTTTGGTGCCAGGATCTAACGCCAGGATACGCGTGCCGGCCGTTCCTGCCTCCTCGCCTTGATTTCCCTTACTTCGCACCGATCCGCTCCACCAGCTCAAACACCATTTCCAGGGCCGCTCCCAGGCCTTCCGGGTTTTTGCCGCCGGCTTGTGCCATCTCCGGCCTCCCGCCGCCGGTTCCTCCCACCTTGGCCGCCATCTCCTTGATCAGCTCCCCGGCCTTGAGCCGTGAGAGCAAATCTTTGGTCACGACCACGAGCAAAGACACTTTCCCGTCTTTCGCTGATCCGAGCGCAATCACCCCGCTGCCCAGCTTGTCGCGAAGCCGGTCGGCCAGGGCCCGCAGCTCGGCCCCTTCCATCCCGTCGGCCCGCTGGACGTGGACCTGGATGCCGTGCAGGGTCCGCACCTGCGCCTCCCCTCCCGACCCGCTGGCCAGGCGCAGCTTGACCTGCTCCAGCTCGCGCTCCTTTTCCTTCAACTGCGCCATCAGCTTGCGGGTCTTTACGACGAGTTCGGAGGGCCCGACTTTCAGCAACTCCGAAAGCTCGCGGATCTCCGTCTCGAGTTGCTTGAGCTGCGCCAGCGCACCGCTCCCGGTCAGGGCCTCGATCCGCCTCACCCCTGCCGCCACGCCCGTTTCCGAGACGATGCGGAAGACCCCGATCTCCCCCGTGTGGCGACAGTGGGTGCCGCCGCAGAATTCCTTGCTGAAGGAATCGATGCTCACCACCCGCACTTTCTCCCCGTACTTGTCTTCGAAGAAGGCCAGGGCTCCGGAGGCCACCGCTTCCTGCATGCCCATGACATCGGTGCGGACCGGCTCATCCCGGCGGACGTGGTCGTTCACGAGGGATTCGATCGCATCGATTTCGCGCGAGGACAGCGGCCTGAAATGGGCGAAATCGAACCGGAGCCGGTTGGGAGCCACCAGCGACCCGTATTGTTTCACATGGGGACCCAGGAGGTCCCGCAACGCCGCATGGACCAGGTGCGTGGCCGTATGGTTCCGGGCCGCATCCAGACGGGTCACTTGGTTGACGCAAGCTTCCAGCTTCTCCCCTTCCCGCACCCGCCCAGCCTGGACGACCCCCTTGTGGAGGACCAGATCCGCAACCGGCCTCGTCGTCTCCCGCACCTCAACCCGGCCCTCAGGCCCGCTGAGCAGCCCTTGGTCCCCCACCTGGCCGCCACCCTCGGCATAGAAGGGTGTCACGTCCAGGGCCAGCTCCACTTCATCCCCTTCCACCGCTTCCGTGACCAACCGGTCTCCTTTGAGAATGGCCTGGATCACTCCCTCCGCCTTGAACCCTTCATAGCCGACGAAGCGCGTCGGTTGCACCCGCCCGGCCAACTCGACCACGACCGGCTTGGCCTTCGTCGCCTCGAACCCGGCGGTCTTCCTGGCCCGGTCCCGTTGCTCTTCCAGCGCACGTTGGAAGCCCGCTTCATCAAGGACCAGCCCCTGCTCCCGACAAGCCTCCGCGATCAGGTCGAGGGGGAACCCGTAGGTATCGTAGAGCTTGAAGACGTCCTGGCCGGCCAGCGTCGTGTGGGCCTTGGCCTTGGCTTTGGCGACCAGGTCGGTCAGGATGGGCAGTCCCTGATCCAACGTCGCGAGGAACCGTTCCTCCTCTCCCTGCGTCGCCTGGGCGATGGTCCCGGCCGCCGCCCGCAACTCCGGATAGATCCCGCCCATTTGTTCGACCACCGTCCCCGTCAGCTCGTAGAGAAACGGGTCGGACATCCCCAGCAAGCGCCCGTGCCTGGCCGCCCGGCGCAGAATCCGCCGCAACACATAGCCGCGTCCTTCGTTGGAAGGCACCATCCCGTCGGCCATGAGAAAGGCCGTGGCACGCAGGTGATCGGCGACCACCCTCATGGAGCGGTCGTGCTGCCGGTCTTTGCCGTACCTGTGTCCCGTCTTCTCGCCGATCGCCTCCAGGATGGGCTTGAAGAGATCGCTGTCGTAATTGCTGTGAACGCCTTGTGCGACCGCCGCCAGCCGTTCCAGCCCCATGCCCGTGTCGATGCTGGGCTTGGGAAGGGGCAACCGTTGGCCCCGTTCGTCTTGGTTGTACTGCATGAAGACCAGGTTCCAGATCTCGAGCACCCGGTCCCCCGCCCCGTTGGGCACGTCATCCCCTGGCACGGCAGGGCCCTGGTCATAATGGATCTCGGAGCAAGGGCCGCAGGGACCCGTTTCCCCCATCTGCCAGAAGTTATCCTTTTCGCCGCACTGCAGAATGCGGGAGACGGGCACGCCGATCTTTTCCCAGAGCTCGAACGCTTCGTCGTCCTCCCGGAAGACCGTGGCCCAGAGCCGGTCCTTGGGCAGCCCGACCACGTTCGTGAGGAAGTCCCATCCGAACCAGATGGCCTCTTCCTTGAAATAGTCGCCGAAGGAAAAATTGCCGAGCATCTCGAAGAACGTATGGTGCCGCCCGGTATAGCCCACGTTCTCCAGATCGTTGTGCTTCCCCCCCGCCCTCATGCACTTCTGTACGCTCGCGGCACGCTTGTACGACCGGATTTCCTCCCCCAGAAACACGCGCTTGAACTGGTTCATGCCGGCGTTGGTAAACAACAGCGTGGGGTCCGCCTGGGGGATCAAGGAGGCACTGGGGACCGTCTGGTGTCCGTGCCCGGCAAAATACCGAAGAAAGCTTTGACGCAACTCGTTCGCACTCTGACTCATGATGATGGGCTCCCGCCTAACAACTCCTCGATCAGCTCTTCCCCAAACCCGTGGCGCCGCAAGAGACCGGCCCGACCGGCTTCGGTCCGTCGTGACCCCGACTGCAGACTCAGCAACAAGCGCGCCAAGTCTCGTTCATTCCGTTCCCGATAGACCTGCTCCAGGGCGCCGACCACGGTCGCGGGGGCCAATCCCTGGGCCAGCAGCTCGGCCTCCAGTCGATCACGCCCCATGGGCCGGCGCGCCAACCTCGCACGGGCCCATCGGAGCGCGTAGGCCTCATCGTTCAGATACCCCAGCCGGAGAAAGCGCTTGATCAAATCCCTGACGAGAGGGGCCGAGGCTCCCGCCCGGCTGAGAAACATTCTCATCTGGGCTTCGGTTCGATCCCGGCGGGCCAGATAACGAAGGGCGGCCTGCTCGATGGAATCACCGGTATGACGCGAGGCTCCCCCGGACTTGCGGGACACCGTTTCCTCGGAAATGACCAACGGGCGCGCTCCTCGTCCATCGCCGACGTTGATCACCGCTTCGAGTTACGAGGTGGCTCTGGCATGGGCGCGCTTTTCGTCGGTCCGGGCGTCGGGGCGCTTCTCCTCGATACGGCCGTCCGGCCGCTTCTCGGCCGGGCGATGGGTTCCTATGCCGACCTGTTCGCGCAAACGAGTCTCGATGTCCTTGGCGACGGGCTGGTTCGTCTTGAGGTAATCCCGTACCGCTTCACGCCCCTGGCCCAGCCGCTCCCCTTTGTAGGAATACCAGGCGCCGGACTTTTCCAGCACCCGTTTCTCGACGCCCAAATCCACCAGTTCCCCCGCCTTGGAAATACCCTCCGCGAACAATACGTCGAACTCCGCCTGCTTGAAGGGGGGCGCCATTTTGTTTTTGACCACCTTGACCCGGACCCGGTTCCCGACCACGTCCTGCCCTTCCTTGATGGATTCGATCCGCCGGATGTCCAGCCGGACGGAGGAATAGAACTTCAGCGCATTGCCGCCCGTCGTCGTCTCCGGATTCCCGAACATGACCCCCAACTTCATGCGGATCTGGTTGATGAAGATCACGGTGGTCTGTGACTTGGCAATGGCCGCCGTCAGCTTCCGCAACGCCTGGGACATGAGCCGCGCCTGGAGCCCCATGTGGGCGTCCCCCATCTCGCCCTCGATCTCGGCCCGCGGCACCAGGGCCGCGACCGAGTCCACGACGACGATGTCGATCGCGCCGCTGCGAACCAGGGTCTCGGCGATTTCCAGCGCCTGCTCCCCCGTGTCGGGCTGCGAAACCAGCAAATCGTCCGCATTGACGCCCAGCTTCTTGGCATAGCCCAGGTCCAGGGCGTGCTCGGCATCGATGAAGGCCGCCACCCCGCCGGCCTTTTGCGCTTCCGCGATGGCGTGCAACGAGAGCGTGGTCTTGCCCGAGGACTCGGGCCCGAAGACCTCGACCACCCGTCCCCTTGGAAATCCTCCCACTCCCAAGGCCAGATCAAGGCCCAAGGATCCGGTGGAGATGGCCGGCACATCCGCCGGCATCTCGGCTCCGCCCAGCTTCATGATGGCCCCTTTGCCATATTGCTTTTCGATCTGCGAGAGCGCGAGGTCCAAGGCGCGTTTTTTTTCGTCTTTCTCAACTGTTCGCTCGGCCATGTGGGGCCTCCTTTTGGTTCCGAAAGTAACCCATTATACCCAAGTCATCGCATGAAACATAGCCGGAGCCGAGCTCCGTTCAGAAGAATCACGGACCCGATCTTTCTTGCCACAGGGGAATCGCCCAGAGCCTGGTATAGACAGAGCCCGAGGGCTTCAGATCGCTCTTCATCAAGGAAACGGACTCGACCGCAAAGCTCCCCAACCGGCTCTCCTGCTCCAGCAGTCCACTGGCCGCCAAAGCCCTCCCGACCTCCCTGGCCCGCTCTTTAATCCGCGCCAGCGTGAGGTGGGGATTGAAGGGCCTGGGCTCGCGGGAAAAGCCCAGCCCCTCCAGTGTAGTCTCCACCTTTTCGGCCAGTGGTACGAGCCCCGGCGCCTGGCCAGGCTGATCGGAGAGGCCCACCCAGAGTATGCGCGGCATCCGGAGATCGGGAAACACACCCAGCCCGCCGACTTCAATGCAAAACCGCGGGAAGGCGGTCACCGAAGGGAGGAGAGCCTGCCTGATGGATTCGACCTGCCCCTCCTCGATGTCGCCCAGAAACTTGAGGGTCAGATGCATGGAGTCAGGTTTGACCCATTGGATACGAGCATCCGGTGAAACAGCCCTTGTGATCCGCCCTTTGACCTGATCCTGGGCTTGGGCTACGCCTTTTTTCAGCTCAACCGGAAGCTCGACTGCAAGAAAGGCTCTGATCATGAGCGGAGGACCTTCGTGGGCTCGATCAACCACTGCCGCAGCAGATTCAACGCTGCCTGTGAGGCGCGCAGCTTGATGACATCGCGCGTGCCGTGAAAGCGACATTCCTTCACGACGCTGCCCCCGGGCGCTCCGTGAGCACGCCGTGCATTCAAGCCGATGTAGACGAGCCCCACAGGCTTCCGGGCCGTCCCGCCTTCAGGGCCGGCAATGCCGGTCACGCTGAGACCGATGTCGACCCGGCTCTTGATGCGAACGCCCTTCGCCATCGCGGCCGCCACCGGCGCGCTCACCGCCCCATGCCGACGAATCAGCGACTCGGACACGTCCAGCAGCTCGGTCTTGGCCCGGTTGCTGTAGCAGACCGCCACCCGATCCAGGTAGGCTGAACTGCCCGGCACCTGGGTCAGCCGATGGCCGATCAGGCCTCCGGTACAGGACTCGGCCACAGCCACGATGCTTCCCCGGCCGGCCAGGTGCCGTCCGACCACCGCCTCCATCGTGTCCGTCCCCTCGGCAACGATGTACTCGCCGATCCGCCGCCGTACCAGTTGCACCAGCCGGTCCATAGTTCCGGCCGTGATTCCTGTCCCCCCGGCGGTCAAGGACACCACCACCCCGAGCGGAGAAGCCAAAAGACCGAGACGGACGCCGCTGCCTTTCGGAATCATCCCCTTCAGCTTCTGGTCCAATTCCGCTTCCAGGATCCCGTAGGTGTGCAAGACTCGACGCTCGATTCGTTCCGGCTTGCCTTGTGCCGCCGGCCTCGCGAGCCTCGGAGCCAAGACGGTGGTAAACATCCGATCCGCCTCTGAGGGAACTCCCGGCAGGGCCGCGATGAGGCTGCCGCGCCACTTCAGAAGAAATCCCGGAGCCGAGCCGACAGGGTTGTCCAGCACGGCCGCGCCAACCGGGATCAACCCCTGGCGAAGCTGGGCTTTCGTGGGAATCCTTCCCCACGCGGCCAGGCGCCGCCTCATTCCCTCCAGGGCTTCCGCCCTCAGGCGCAAGGGATGGCCGCTTGCACGAGCGATGGCCTGCCTGGTGCAGTCGTCCGCGGTCGGCCCCAGTCCCCCGGTCGTCACCACTACGTCCGCACGCTGCACCGCGGTCCTGAGGGCCGCCACGATATCCGCTTCATGGTCCCCCACGACCGATTTATGCCGCACGTCAACCCCGACCGAGGCCAGGCCTTCCGTGAGAAACAAGGAATTGGTATCCACCCGTCCCCCCAGGAGCAGCTCCGAGCCGATCGCGATGATTTCCCCTCGTCGCATAGGCCTTGTCCCTCAGTCAATCGTTGCAAAGTCCAAGTCAAAGGACACTTCTCCCCCTTTGGCCGGAAAGACCGAAAGCCTGGCCTTGGCACGGGGGTTCAGCTCTGCATAGGAGAAAGAAGCCACGATCTTGGCCCGGAAGGCTGGAGCGTGGGGCCAGGCAGAAGAACGGGAGGCTTGGCCGTCGAACCGGACCCGGACCGGCTTGATCACGTGATCCCCCTGTGCGAGCAGCATGTAACTGTCCACCGCAAAACCAGGCCGATCCCCGAAGATCACCACGCTGATCAGGAGCAGAGGATCATCGAGCACCTGCTTGATCTCGGCGTCGGTGGGATTGGCGCCGCGCAGCGCAAAGTGAGTGGCCATCACCGTGAGGCCGACAAGCTTGCTCACCAGAAACCCCTGGGGTTCCAGATCCTGCTTGGAACCAAACCAGGCGTAGAGACGATCCGGAGGAACGCGGGCCGCCGCCGCTGCTTGGCCTTTGGCAAGAGCCGCCTCGATCTGAGGCTGACTCGGCCGCACCTCGATGGCGCGGCCATCGTGCGGGCTGAGCAATTCCCCGACCAGCGCCATGACACAAACCGCGGCAGCCCGTTTCCAGCAGGAACGCGTGCGAGGCATCGTGAGGCGATAGCAGAACGTCGGGACGCTGTCAACGTCTCTCGTCCGTCACCGAACCGCGCACAGTCACGTTGATCCTCTTGGCCCTCTTTCACCGGTGACTGCAAGCCCTTCAGCGGCCTAATCCGGGTTGACAAACAAAGGGGCGAAGTGATAGAGAAATCTTTCACGTCTGACGGTTACGACTTGCTGAGCAGTAGAGGTAAAAGCCTCTCCGCCTGCATCCGATGAAGCAGGCGGTTCACGCAAGCGTGGTATGGAGGAAGGCAATGGCCAGCGCTGAGCAGACCGCCAAGCGGCAGTTCGTAAATTTCAGCTTTCATAAAATGGACCCTGCCTGGCGCAGGCTTTCTGAAGAGGAACGCAGCAAGGGCAAGCAGGAATTTATCCGGGTGGCGGAGGAATACGCCGGGAAAATCATCGTCATCCCCTATACGCTGGTCGGTATCCGGGGGGACTGCGATTTCATGCTCTGGCGGATCGGCTATGAGCTGGAGCTGTTCCAGGAAATGATGTCCAAGCTTCTTGCCACCGGTTTGGGCCGGTATATGACCACCCCCTATTCCTACCTCTCGATGACCAAACGGTCCATCTACGTGGACCATCACGTGCATGAGGGACAGGAAAGCAAGCGGCTGCAAGTCATCCCCGGAAAGAGCAAATACATTTTCGTCTACCCCTTCGTGAAGACCCGCGAGTGGTACCTGCTGACCAAGGCCGCGCGGCAAGGCATGATGGACGAGCATATCGAAATCGGCCACCGGTATCCTTCCGTCAAGTTGAACACGACCTATTCGTTCGGCTTGGACGATCAGGAATTTGTCGTGGCCTTCGAGACGGATAAACCCGAAGACTTTCTCGATCTGGTCATGGAGCTTCGCCTGGCGGAAGCCAGCCGCTATACCGAACGAGACACCCCCATTTTCTCCTGCATCATGAAGAGCCTGAAGGAGACGCTCGACACACTGGGTGGATAAGCAACGCGCCACCATGGCACGTCTTGCAGGGCCTTCCGCTGCAGGCGGGAGGCCCTGCCGTTTTCACCTCATGCGCCTGCGAAAGAGGAGTCCGCAATGAAGTGTCCGAAGTGTACCGGGTTGTTGATCCAGGAAGAGATCCAGGAGCACAGCGGGCGCTTCCACGGGTGGCGTTGCATCCAGTGCGGCCTCCGACTCGACCAAACCATCGTGCAGAATCGCCATGAGGTCCAGACGGAACCCCGGGTTCCCGACCTCGCCGGAGCGTCCACCCAGGGTTCATCCGGTCTCCATGCCAAACCCGCAGGCCGACCGAAGCGACCAGCCGGGCGAGCCTAAGGCGCCCCCTATTACGCCTGCCGCCCGCCAGGGCATGGCTGCTCCGAGCCCTGAGCCAAGCCACCTCGACACCTCGCCCTTGCCCTCCTCACAATCTTTCCTCCTCGCCGCCATTCTCTCGGCGTTGATACCAGGGCTGGGGCAAGCGGTCAAACGGCAAACTCGTCACGCCGCCGGCCTCATCGCCACCGGCGCAGCCCTTATAGCCTGCACGGGGGTGATTGGACAGACAGGCGGAGTTGGTGCGGCCCTCTTCTTTTTCATGCTCATCGTCCTCCCCTGGTGGACTCTCCAGAGCTATGATGCGTTTCTGCCATGCCGCTCGAAAGCAGCCGCAGGGTCCTCCATTGGATCGGATTCTCAGGACAATCGCACGGGATTGAGGGACACCCTCAATATTGTCTGGAGGCGAGCCCACGACATTCGATACCTAGGGGCCCTCTTCCTTCTTACCGCCATGACGGATCTCTACATCATCGTCGCCAACCCCACGTATTCCTTGACCATCTTCTGTATCAAGCCGGCAGGACTGTGGGGGCTGCTGGCCAAAGCCCAGTCTCCGACGCTGCACACGCTGATCGGCTACGGATTCATACGTTTGCGCCGCTGGTCCCTGCTGCTCTACCTGGCCTATGCCGCCTTCGGCCTTATGAACGCCACGACAAACTACGCCTGCTTCGGCTATGGACGGGTGCGAACCGTATTTCTGCTCAGCCTGCTGGCTTTTACGGCTTACGTGCTGTGGCGAAAGGACTGTTTTCCGGTCTCTGGCAGACGGCAGGCCTCACTTTGACAGCGGAAGGAGGGTTGTGTTATCAGAACAGTGTCCTCGCGGTCGGCACAGGCCTGTGGCGTATCGGCCAGACTCAACTGACGTATGGATGAAGCAACGACCCTGTGCGCCATCAGACACCCTGACGGGTCCGTGAGCCTGTACGTGGACGAGGCCTACGCCATCGAGCGGGGTGTCGATCCCGGCAAGCTGGTCCAGGTCGAGATCCCCCGCGAACTCTACATGACCGGAACGGTGCAACAGATCAGGGAGTACGTCGCGACCTATCTTGAATCCCGGACACAAGGTTCCGCCTGAATCTCTTCAGCACTGCGCGCGCGCAAGGAATACCCGCATGGACACCATCCTGACTCCGGATCTGATCAACTCCGTGGTGAACTCCCTCCCCGTTCAAGGACGGATCATGCTGCGCCTCTTGCTGCTGCAATACCTGGACGTGACCGCAGAGGATATTGCCTATATGGCGGCGGATCGACCTGATCCCCGTTTTCAGGCCGGCGGCAAGTCCATCGTCCCATACGTATCCAACGAGACATTACAGGGCATCGCCGACCGTGTCGCCCAATACCGGACCCACGTGCGGAAGAAACGGGAGCGGGCCTGGCTTCAGATCGAATGTCTGCAAAAGCTCACCGCGATTACGGAATCGTCGCGGGCCTTGTCCGAAGAGCTCCTTCAGTCTCGATTCGGCATGAATCCTGCGGCAGTCCAGGACCTCAAAAAAACGGCTCGTACGGCGACTCCCAAACCGGCCGTACGGGAACTGAATCGGCGCTGGGAGAAAGACGAGATCACCGAAGAAGACTACCGGAAAGAGCGTCTCTGTCTGGAATATCAGTATCTGATCCGAAAGCTCGAGCGGGAACGGAAGCGTTTGGGAATGGCCCAGCGGGAGTTTGACCTGGGCAGCAGCGCTCCCTTGCAGGACCATGAGATCTGCCAGGTCTGGGGTATCCCTGCCGGCAGTTTGGCAGCCCGCAAGGTCAAGTACCTGCATCAGTATCTCCAAGGGATTCAGGGTCAACTCCGCTCTTCCTCGGCGCCCGGCGAGCCCGTCCCTGCCCAACCGGTCGATCTTTGGAAAGAAACCTTTTCCACCCTAGCCCGTCAGCCGGTCCAGCGGTCCGTTGCTGTCTATGATGGTCTCGAAGGCACTGAGGCCGCCCTCCTGGACAAGCTGACGGTTTTCGCCGTCGGCACCTTCCCTGAAGAGACCGAGGGGCGGTTCTGGCTCTCCCTGGGCCAAGACGCCAGGCCTGCCGCCGAATACGGTGCTACGCCTCATTCCTTGTTCGCCCTGCAGAGGCTCTCCGCAATCCTGAACGAAATGGACACCTCGCCAGAAGCCCTCAAAGAAGACCTGCTTGCAAGAGTCTCCCCTGCTCCGAAGGCTGAAGCCGACAAACAGCTTGAAGCGCCCAAGCCCGAAGAACACAAGCTCGGTGAAATGGGTGAGCATGTTTTGCGAAGCTTTTTGGGCGAAGCCCACTCCGATCTGCACGGCCGGCGCTGAGGGGAAGCAGCGCTACAAAAACAAATTGGAACGATGGCCTGACTGCCGGCTGCTTGAAATCTACCAATCGGAAGGTATAATGGTTCCCATCCTGACCACTTCATTGCCCTGATCGCATACTGAATTCATGCTTGAACTTTCTTCCAGCAGGCTCGTATGGCTGGTGCTATTGTTTTTGACCTGCCCTCCCCTATCGGCCACTGCAGGGAGTATGCTGGATGTCACTGAGTTGCTCTCTCATCCCGAGCAATATGATCGGCAAAGTGTCGTCGTCATCGGGCGTGTCACCAATCTCCAAATCGCCACAAACCGGCAAGGACAACTGGCTTACGGGTTCTTGCTCAAAGATGTCAGCGGGTCAGTCAAAGTCATTGGATTGGGGAAAGCTGAAGTGCATGACGGCGATCAGGTCATTGTCGAAGGCGTTTTCAACCGGTTGCGACAAGCCGGACGGGCCATCATATACAACGAAATTAAAGCCAGCCTCATCCGTCCTCTGGACAAACTGAACCCTGACCTCGTTGGCTGATAGATTCCTATTCTGTCTGCGGTTCCATTCCCCAGCCAGGCGTAAAAATTGAAGGATCGTCCTATCCTCAAATGCGCTTGACGTGAGGCGTCGCACTTGATACAAATTCTTCGCGTGGCGGTGTAGCTCAGTTGGTAGAGCAGCGGACTCATAAGCCGCGGGTCGGGGGTTCGATACCCTCCACCGCCACCAATACTTTCCGCGACTTATAACACACCTGCTCTAAGCCCCCCGCTCCAGGTTGCGCCTGGGTTGCGGATTTAACCTCCCCACAAACCTGATCTAATCGCTCCACCCACTCTCGGTTCCCGTTCGGAAACAAGTGGGAGTATATGTCCATGGTCACCTGGATCGAGGAATGCCCCAGTTGCTCCTGGACATACTTAGGAGGCGCCCCCTGGGCTCCCATGAGAGAGGCATACGTGTGCCGTAGATCGTGGAAGCGCACCTCCCGCATTTCCGCCCGCTCCAGGCACCGATAGTAAGCGCGGCGCAGGTTCCGATCATCCCAGCGCTGCCCCTCTGGCGAGAGAAACACCCAAGGAGAGATTTGTCTTCCCTGGTTCATGGCCTCAATCTGGCGGAGCTCCTTCAGACGCTGCAGTGTCGCCTGCAGCTGCGGGCTCATATCAACCCGGCGGATCTTGTGCGTCTTAGTCGTGGTTACCTGTCGCAAGACCACCCCACGCCGCACTTCGATGAACTGACCATGAAAATCCACATCGCCCCACTGCAACCCGATCAGTTCCCCCATCCGCAGCCCGGTCCGGACCGCGCACAAGAGTACCGGGGCAAGCGAGGGCTCCCGCTGCTCCGCCGTCGCCAAGAGTGTCTGGATCTCTAGGTTGGTCAAGGGCTGAATCGTGGCGCGCCGATCGTAGGCACCTTGAAGCCAGCGTCCCATGCGCGCCGCAGGGTTTTGCGTCACCACGCCATCTTCAACCGCTTGGTAGTAAGCTGCCTTTAACGGCACGAGACAATTCTGCACCGTCCCACGCGCTAGGCCCCGCTGTGTGAGCTGCGCAATCAGTCGCTTAACATCCTCCCGCTTCAGCGCGTGTAATGGACGGTCCCCGAAGGCCGGCAGCAGGTGTTGCCGCACCGCCCTGGCGTAGCCTCGATAGGTGGAGGCCTTACAGTGCGTCTTGGCGTAGACACACAACCATTCCTCTAAATAGCCCTTCACCATCGGCATAGTCTGCTCTGGCTGTGACAAGACTACTGTTTCGCCGCCCTGTTCGGCCCACTTCAATTTCGCCTTCAGCTTGTCTGCAAACGCCTGTGCTAGCTTCTTGTCTGCCCCAAAGCATTTGGCTTTCCGCTGGCCCTTCCAGTCGGTGATGACATACCAACCCTTTCCGGGTCGTTCTCGAAGTTTGACCCCCATGCACCCCTCCTTGTGATGGTGAAGTTGACCGTGCTGTCCTTCCATATCACCCATCCTAGCGCGTTCCTCGAAGTAACTCCACCACCGCCTCCTGAACCATCTCATCCAGATCCATCTTTGGGACCTGACGGCGCATGAGGAACTGATCAATATCCGACGGTCTTACCAACACCTTCGACCGCGGAGCCGCTTGGTAGGCCGGAAGCCCTTGGGCAATCCACCGCCGCAGGGTTCGAAGCGAAACACCTGCCCAGCGCGCGGCAACCTCCAGAGGAAGATACCCTGATGTGATCGGCCTAGTACTAATCACCACCAACCTGCTCTGCCTGCATGGAAGTTCTCGACGCCCCAACACTGGAGGGTGCGGGCTGTGGCCACGGAGCAGCGGCCCACGCCCTTCCGGTCCCCTCCCTCCTGGCACCCTCCCCTCCGGTCCTG